>CAYQTM010000208.1:0-4262 GCA_964420355.1 uncultured Opitutales bacterium | reverse complement strand
CTGGAGAGCTGGTCGATGGGGATTGTCCGTCCGGTGATGGAGGTTTACGGCTGGGCGTGGATGTTTTTTGTGCCCTTTATCGTGATCGCCACCTTTACGATCCTCAATCTCTTCATCGGCATCATCGTCTCGACCATGCAGGAGCTGTCGTCGATGCCGATGCCCGGCCAGCCCAATCCCGAGCTGCGCGCCGCCCTCGAACGCATGGAAAAGGACATCGCCGTCATCCGCTCCGAACTCAACCGCCGGGATCTCGACGGGCTAAAGTGAGCGGCGGAAATGTCGCTTAGGCGATCAAGCCGGCGCGCGCCGGAATTTGGTTGTCTCGCATTCGCATTTCCACAAGCTCAGCACGAGCACCCGCTTTCACTTATTGTGTTTCGTTTTTTCACCAATGTCCGCGAAGTTATCAAGCGGGTTCACTTTCTGGCACGGCCTTATGGGCGCAAAAAACTGGCCTTTGTCTTTGGCGTGATACTGGCGCAGGGGCTGTTTCAGGTGGTCGGCGTGGTCTCGATTCTGCCCTTTCTGGGGATGGCGGCCAGCCCCAATACCTTTCGCAATGCGGCGGCTCCGGTGCTGGAGCATCTGCCCGTGATGACCGACAAGCAACTGCTGATGGCGGGCGGCATTCTGGCCTTCGTCATGCTGTTGATTTCCAATGGCTTGCTGATGATGGGCGAGGTGGTGCGCACGCGCTATGCTCAGGGCTTTGGCCATTGGCTGCGGGTGCGGCTGCTGCGGCGCATCGTCTCGAATAACTACGGCTACTTCATCTCGCGCAACACCGGCGAGCTGCTGAAAAAGGTGACGGGCGACGTGATGATGTATATCTCCGGCGTGCTCGCGCCGCTGCTCGATGGCTTTGCGCGGCTGGTGACCGTGGTGCTGCTGCTGGGGCTGCTGGTGGTGGCCGATCCCTTTCTGGCGACTGTGGCCGGGCTGGTGCTGGGGGGCTTTTATGTGGTGGTTTTCTGGGCGCTGCGCAATCGTCTGACCGGGATTTCCGAGCAGATGAAGGAGGCCAATCGCGGCTCGATGCGCGAGGCGCAGCAGTTGCTCGGCGGCATCAAGCCGGTGCTGATTCACGGGATGGAAGAGGCTTTCGTCAACCGCTACGCCGCGCACTCTCAGGTGCAGGGGCGCCTGACCATGTGGCTGCCGATTATTTACAACTCGCCGCGCTATCTGGTTGAGGTGATGGCTTTTGGTGGCATCGTGCTGCTGGTGGTCGTGCTGGCGGCGCGTGGCGAGGATCGCGCGCAGTATATCCCGACGCTGTCGGTGATGGCCTTTGCGGGTTATCGACTGCTGCCCAATCTGCAACTGCTTTATGGGCAGATGAGTAACGCCTCGGTAATGCGGCACTCGCTGGAGGAGGTTTACGACGAATTTATGGA
Source organism: uncultured Opitutales bacterium (assembly GCA_964420355.1). Lineage (GTDB taxonomy): Bacteria > Verrucomicrobiota > Verrucomicrobiia > Opitutales > JABSRG01 > CAYQTM01. Next base: position 2,862 of record CAYQTM010000208.1, on the reverse strand, counting down.
GGTGGAAGGGCAGCCGCCGCGCGATCTCGGCACGCCGATCACCGAGGTGAAGCCCCTCTCGTGGCAGGACGAGATACATATCGACCACGTTACTTTTCAGTATCCCACCGCCCCGCGCCCGCTCTTCGAGGGGCTGGATCTGCGGATTAAAAAGAACAGTTTTGTGGCCTTTGTCGGTAAGACCGGCAGCGGCAAATCGACCATCGTCGACCTCATCCTCGGGCTGCATCGTCCCAGCGCGGGCGCGCTGCGCGTCGATGGCGAGGCGCTGACCGACGCCAACATCCCCAACTGGCGCGCGGGCATCGGCTATGTGCCGCAGGAGATTTTCCTGCTCGATGGCACGATCGCCAGCAATATCGCATTTGGGCTGGATGAGGACGCGATCGACCAAGAAAAGATCCGCAAGGCCGCCCGCACCGCGCAGATCGCCGACTTTATCGAAAACGAGCTGGACGACGGCTACCAGACTCAAGTGGGCGAGCGGGGCGTGCGCCTGTCCGGCGGCCAGCGCCAGCGCATCGGCCTCGCCCGCGCGCTCTATCACGAGCCCGAGTTACTGGTGCTCGACGAGGCCACTTCGGCACTCGACAACGCCACCGAGGCCGCGCTAATGGAGGCCATCGAGCAGCTACAGGGCACCATCACGCTCATCGTCATCGCCCACCGCCTCACCACCGTCGAGCGCTCCGACACCGTCTTCGTCCTCGAAAAAGGCCAGCTCATCAAGCAGGGCACTTACGCCGACATCTCCGACACCGCCGATCAGGCGTTTTCCAAAGACGCGGGCGAAGAATAACCGCGCCGAGCCGTCGTTATGCATTTGGAGTGTATGGATTGACAAAAAAGCTTCCGAGTTCTGAGGCCTGCCGCGGGCTAAGACGAGGTGCCTCGTTGGGGCTGGCGCACTCGACTGCATAATTTCGACTTCGGGCAGCGCGCGCACGATTTTGTATCCAGCGCCCGAGGCTTGACCTTGGGGCGGCCTGCGGGCAGCGTGCCTTCATGCAGGATAAGGGGTCAAGAGTGATACTGCCGCCCGCTACAATCGGGATTCTAGGCGGCGGGCAGTTGGGGCGGATGCTGATTCTGGCCGGGCGACCGCTGGGCTACCGCTTTCGGGTATTCGAGCCCAAGGCCGGCAATTGCGCGGGGTCGCTCGCCGATCTGGAGGTCAACGCGCCCTACGACGACCGCGCGGCGCTGGCGCGCTTTGCCGAGGGCTGCGACGTCATCACGCTCGAGTTCGAAAACATCCCCACTCAGGCGCTGGACGAGCTGGCGCGCCATGCCCCGCTGCGACCGGGCGCGCGGGCGCTGGAGGTCTGCCAGCATCGGCGCAAGGAGAAGCAGCTCTTCGCCGAGGCGGGTGTGCCCTGCGCTCCCTGGGCGAGTGCGGACTCCCCGGCGGCGCTCGCGGCGGCGCTGGAAAAGGTCGGCACGCCCTGCGTCGTGAAGACGGCGACCCTCGGCTACGATGGCAAGGGACAGATCAAGCTGGAGCAGCCGAGCGCGGACGCCGCGGCGCTCTGGCGGGAGCTGGGTGAGCCTGCCGAGGTGGTGGTCGAGGGCTGGGTCGAGTTCGAGGGCGAATACTCGGCCATCTGCGCCCGCAGTGCGACCGGCGAGACGCGCGTCTTCCCCATGCCGCGCAACGTCCACCGCAACCACATCCTCTATCAGAGCATTCTGCCCGGCGGCCTCGCCCCCGAGACCGAGGCCGAGGGCGCGCGCATCGCCACCCAACTGGCCGAAGCGCTCGGGCTGGTCGGCCTGCTGGCGGTCGAGTTTTTCCATCAAGAAGGGCGGCTGATCGCCAACGAAATGGCGCCCCGCCCGCACAACTCGGGGCACTGGACGATCGACGGCTGCCTCACCAGCCAGTTCGAGCAGCACATCCGCGCCATCTGCGGCCTGCCCCTCGGTGCCACCGACCTCCGCCAGCCCTGCACGATGACCAACCTCCTCGGCGACGCCTGGCAGGACGGCACCGCCGACTGGCCAGCCCTCCTCAGCCGCCCCGGCCTCCGCCTCCACCTCTACGACAAGGGCGATCCCCGCCCCGGTCGCAAAATGGGGCACTTCACCGAACTGCGTTGAGCGCGCGCTAGAGCCAGCCGCGTCGGCGCACGTAGAAAAGCGGCACGACCACTGAAAGCACCATCAGCCCGAGGGCAAAGGCGTAGCCCCAGGGTTTGTCCAGCTCGGGCATGTGCTCGAAGTTCATCCCATAAATGCTCGCGACGAGGGTCGGCGGCAGGAAGATGACGGCCGCCACCGTAAAGATTTTCACGATGCTGTTCTGCTGGATGTTGATGAGACCCAGCGTTGCGTCGAGCATGAAGGCGACTTTGCTGCCGAGGAAGTTGGCCTGATCGGAGAGGGACTGGGCGTCGCGGATGATCGGGCGGAGGCGGTGGTAAAGCGGCTCGCCGTGGCCGTCGGCGCTGCGCGTCTCCTCGCTGCCGGCGTATTGCAGCAGACGGCTGGTGGTGAGGATCGACTCGCGCTCGCGGGCGAGCAGATCGCCAGTTTTGCCGAGCCGGTAGATGGCGTCGCGCAAGATGTCCTCGGCCTCGCGCGCGGTTTTCTGGCGGGTAAAGATGGTTTTGGAGAGGTCGTCGAGGTCACGGTTGAGCAGTTCAAGCAAGTCGGCCTGCCGGTCGACGATGTTTTCGAGCAGGTGGAGAAAGACCTGCTCCTTGTTGCGCGGCGGGCGGCGACGAAAGTGGTTGGTCGAGGCACGGAAGGGGCGGTTGTCGACAAACCGCATGGTGATGAGAGCCTGATCGGTCAGAATGAAGGTAAACTCAGAAGTATCCGGCTCCTCCGAATCCGCATTGACCACCAACACCGTGGTCA
>CAYQTM010000207.1:0-4311 GCA_964420355.1 uncultured Opitutales bacterium | reverse complement strand
CAAATCCCTGTCGCTCCGGTAAATCTTGTCAACACCCCTCCTGAGTAGTTACATCTGTGACTGAGGAGCTACGCCGTCAGCGGGCAAAAGAACAAGTCGGATTGCTACACTTATTTGCCAACAATCCCTAACCTTCCGAACGTTACCTTACATGCGCCAGTGATAGATCACGAACCCGCTCTACAGCCATCCAGCGAGTTGAGATGGTGCCCCCACTGGGACTCGAACCCAGATTAACGGTTTAGGAAACCGCGGTTCTATCCATTGAACTATGGGGACGAAGGGTCTCGAGTGGCAGTATGTTTGGATCAAGAGCGGCGGCAAGCAAATCCGCGTTGCCGCAAGACCAAGATGCAAGCTGCGAGTTCGCTTTTCGCCTATCTGAGAGGGAGCCGATCTGTGTGCCAAGCCAGCCGTAGGAGAATTGCCTGAGCTGGCATGGAGCTTGCGGCGTTCGGGCTATGGTCGATAGGGCGGAGCTTCCCACGCAGGAGGATATCGAGGACAAGGCGTGGTATGCGCGGGTAGTTGAGGACTGTCTGGAGGGCTTGCAGTCGGATCGTGAGCGTGGGCTGAGCGATGAGGAGGCGGATTCGCGGCGCGAGCGCTATGGGCGCAATAAACTGCCGGAGAAGCAGAAGGATAGTCTGCTGAAGATTTTCCTGCGGCAGTTTGTCGATCCGCTGATATATATATTGTTGGCCGCCGGGGTGGTGTCGCTGGCCATCCAACATTGGAGCGATGCGGCTTTCATCTTCGCAGTGCTGGCCTTCAATGCGATTCTGGGCACGATTCAGGAATACAAGGCGCAGACCAGCGCGCAGTCGCTGCAAGGGGTCATCAAAAAGACCGCCAAGGTGCTGCGCGGCGGCGAGCGGCGCGAGGTGGACGCCGAGGAACTAGTGCCGGGCGATGTGGTGCTGCTGTCGACGGGCGAAGCGGTGCCCGCCGACTGCCGACTGATCGAGGCGCGCGATCTGCGGATCGACGAGTCACTGCTGACCGGCGAGTCCGTGCCGGTGGAGAAGGACGCCGATGCCGAGGTGGACGACGACGCCCCGGTGTCCGAGCGCGCCAACTACGCCCACGCGGGCACCAGCGTGACCGATGGCCGCGCCCGCGCCGTGGTCTGCGCCACCGCCACCCACACCGAGGTCGGGCGCATCGCCGAATCGCTGACCGAGGAGACCGAGGATCCGCCGCTGGTGCAGCGGATGCGCAAGCTGACGCGCGGCATTGCGGTGTTCATTCTCGTCGCGGTTATCCTGCTCGGGGCGGTCGAACTGGCGGCGGGTTCGAGCTGGTCTGAAACCTTTCTTCTGGTGGTGGCGCTGGCGGTGTCGGCGATCCCCGCCGGGCTGCCGGTGGCCGTGACAGTTGCGCTTTCGGTGGCCTCGCACCGGATGGCCAAGCGCAATGTAATCGTGCGCCACTTGCCGGCGGTCGAGGGGCTGGGCTCCTGCACGACCATTTGCAGCGATAAAACGGGCACGCTGACCGAGAATCGCCTCACCGCCAACCGCATCGTGCTCCCAGATGGCGACCGCTTTGCGATCGGCGGTGAAGGGCTGGAGCTGTCGGGCAGGGTCGCGGTCGGCGATGCCCCCGACGAGGGCGAGGAGGCTGACGACTCGGCGCGCGAGTCGCTGCAGGCGGTGGCGCTGGCGGGCATCCTGCCCAACGAGGCGCAGTTGGGCGAAGAAGAGGATGGCCGGGTGGCCAAGCCCTCGGGCGACACGGTCGACGTGGCCTTTTTGATCCTCGCGCGCAAGCTGGGGATGGAGCCGGAAGCGGCGCAGGAGGAGCACGAGCAGGTGGGCGAGATTCCCTATTCTTCCGAACAAAAGTTCGCCGCCTCTTTCAACCGCAGCGAGGACGGCATCGCGGGTTACGTCAAGGGCGCGACCGAGACCGTGCTCGATATGTGCGAGCTGGACGAGGAGCGGCGTGAGGAATTGACGGAGCAGTCGCGCGAGCTGGCCAGTCAGGGCTTCCGCGTGCTGGCGCTGGCCAGCGGACGCATCGAAAAGGAGGAGCAGGCGCGCGAGGGCGAGGCCGAGTGCCTGCAAGGGCTGGAATTTCGCGGGCTGGTCGGGCTGATCGACCCCGTGCGTGCCGAGGTGCCGGAAGCCGTGCGGCATTGCAAAGACGCCGGGGTGCGCGTGCGGATGGTCACGGGCGACCAACCGGAGACCGCCCAGGCGATTGGGCGCGACATCGGAATCGGCGGCGACCAGCCTCCGCTGACCGGGCGTGAGATGCGCGAGATGCTGGAGCGGGACGCAGGCGAGGACGAAGATTTGGCCGAGGCCGCCCAGCACTCCGAAAGCTTTAAGGACGCCGTGCGCGACCGCGATATTTTTGCCCGCGTCGAGCCGCACCAGAAGACGGCGTTGGTGGAGTCGCTGCAGAACGAAGGCGATTTCGTGGCCGTTACGGGCGACGGGGTCAATGATGCGCCCGCGCTGAACGCCGCACACATCAGCGTGGCGATGGGCAAGGGCGGCACCGACGTGGCGCGCCGCACCGCCAAGCTGATCCTCGGCGACGACAATTTTGCCTCGATCGTCAACGGCATCGAAGAAGGGCGCATCGCTTACGACAACGTCCGCAAGGTCGTGTGGCTTCTGGTCAGCACCAGTGTGGCGGAGATTGTGCTCTTTGCGCTGGCGCTCAGCTTTCGCATGGAAGTGCCGCTTTTTGCCGCGCAGCTCCTTTGGCTGAACCTCGTGACCAACGGGATTCAAGACGTGGCGCTGGCCTTCGAAGGACGCGAACCCGGCGTGCTGAAGCGCCCGCCACGTAAGCCTAACGAGCGCATCTTCAATCGCCGGATGCTGGAGCAAGTCGCGCTGGCCGGTGGCTGGATGGGGCTGTGCGGCTTCGGCGTCTTTTACTACCTGATCGAGATTCAGGGCGCCAGCCTGGAGCATGCGCGCAACGTGGTGCTGCTGCTGATGGTGCTCTTTGAGAACGCGCACATCTTCAACTGCCGCTCGGAGGAGCGCTCCGCCTTTCAGGTGCCCATCTGGCGCAACTGGCTGCTCATCGGCACGGTGGCCGCCGCGCAGGGTGTCCATATCGCCGCCATGTTCATACCCGGTCTCAGCGGGGTGCTCGGCGCATCGCCCCTGCCGTTTATGACTTGGCTGAGCCTCCTCGGCATCGCGCTTACCATTATCGTGGTCGTCGAAATCTACAAGTGGCTGCGGAAGTAAAGACCCGCGATTGAAAAAATCGGCAAGCAACCTGCGGGTGAGGAGCCGCTTTTCCGCAATTCCCCATGAGCAAGCCCTACACGCAGTCCACCGACGAAGTGCTGAAAGCCCAAGGGTGCGATCCCGAGCAAGGGCTGTCGCAGGACGAGGCGCAGCGGCGCTTCGAAAAGGAGGGCGCAAACCGCCTGGAGCAGGACGAGGGCGACAGTGCATGGGTCATCCTGGGGCGGCAGTTCAAAAGCGTGATCATCTGGGTCTTGCTGGCGGCGTTGGTGGTGGCACTGATCTTTCAGAAATGGCCGGAAGCCATCGCGGTGGCGGCGGTTATTCTGGTCAATACACTGGTCAGCTTCATCGCCGAATGGAAGGCGCAGCGCACGATGGACGCCCTGCGGCGCAAGGAAGAGGCCGAGTGCACCGTCCTGCGCGACGGCGAGGAGCGGCGCATCCCCGTGGCCGAGGTGGTGCGCGGCGACCTGCTCGTCCTCGAGCCGGAGGATCTGGTGCCCGCCGATGCGCGCGTGGTCGACTCCAACCAACTGCGCGTCAACGAGGCGGCGCTGACCGGCGAATCCGAGCCGGTCTCCAAAGACAGCGAGCCTGCCGAGGACGACGCGCCGCTGGCCGAGCAGCACGGGATGCTCTTTAAAGGCACCGCGGTGGTGCAGGGCAACGGGCGGGCGGTGGTTACGGCGACCGCGATGGAGACCGAGCTGGGACAGGTGGCAGCGGCGGCGATGAGCTCCGAGAGCGCCGAGCTGCCCCTGCGCGAGTACCTCGACCGACTGGGGCGCGCCTTTGTGATTCTGGTGGCAGTGGCGGTCGTCGTGGTGGCGCTGGTTGGCTGGTGGCGCGGGCGCGATCTGCTGACCATCATCGAGACTTCGGTGGCGCTGGGCGTGGCAGCCGTGCCCGAGGGGCTGCCCATCGTGGCCACCATCGCGCTGGCGCATGGCATGTGGCGGATGAGCAAGCATCAGGCGATTGTGAAGCAGCTCCAGGCGGTGCAGGCGCGGGGTTCGGTGCCGATCCTCTTCGCCGACAAGACAGGCACGCTGACCCAGAATCGCCTGAGTCTGGAGCGCATCGTCCC
>CAYQTM010000206.1:0-4321 GCA_964420355.1 uncultured Opitutales bacterium | reverse complement strand
GCCTTGCCAGCGAACAAAATTCCGGCGTCCTATCGCCACACTTATTTTCTTCCAAACCCTTAGCCCTTACCCCGAAAACGTCATGGCGCTCGCCCGTATCCAAGCCGGAATCGTCCGCAAACTGACTGAGCTGGGGCACCTGCCCCAGGATGCCGCCGAGGCGCTGGTCTCGAGCGATGAAGAGATGTCCGGCGAGGAGGTCGAAAAGCAGCTCATGGCCGAGCACGGCGTGACCGAGCCGCAGCTGCTGGTCGCCAAGTCGCTCGCGCTCAAGATGGCACCCTTCAACGCCCGCGCCCACCAGGTCGGCGAGCGCACTTTCGAAAAGCTGCACAAGGAATTTTGCACGGAGCAGCAGGTGCTGCCGCTGGGGACGGTCGGCGAGTATGTCGTCGTCGCGATTTCCAACCCCTTTAACCTACAGGTCATCAACAAGATACAAGAGATGACCCGGATGAAGGTGTCGGTCGTCCTCTCGCTGGAGCGCGACATCATGTCGAAGCTCGAGACCAAGGAAGAGGCGGCGGTCAGCGAGGGCTTTGGCGACGTGGTCGAGGCGCTGGGTGCCGAATACTCGCTCGAAGACGGCCAGATGAGCGAGGACGATCTGGCCGACGAGGAGTCTGCGCCCATCATCATGCTGGCCAACCGCATCATCGAAGATGCCTACTACTCGGGCGGCAGCGACGTTCACATCGAGCCGTTTGAAAAAGAGACCCGCATCCGCGTGCGCGTCGACGGCGTGCTCCAGGAAAAGCTGACCGTGCCACCCAAGGTTTCCACCTCCCTGCTCGCGCGCCTCAAGGTGATGGCCAACCTCGACATCGCCGAAAAGCGCCTGCCTCAGGATGGGCGCATCATCTTCAAACAGTTCACCCGCAAAGGTTTGGACATCGACTTGCGCGTCGCCACCTCGCCCCTCAATCACGGCGAAGGCATCGTCATGCGTATCCTCGACAAGCAGAAATCAACCCTGCCCCTGCCCGCGCTCGGCTTTTCCGAGCCAAACCTGAAGCTCTACCGCGAGCTGATCCAGCGCCCCTACGGCATGGTGCTGCACTGCGGCCCGACCGGCTCCGGCAAGTCGATGACGCTCTACTCGGCGCTCAACGAGATCAACAAGCCCGACCTCTGCATCCGCACCGCCGAAGATCCGATCGAATACACCCTCAACGGCCTCTGCCAGATGCAGATGAATCGGCGGATCGGGCTGACCTTTGCCAATGCGCTGCGCGCGTTTTTGCGACAAGATCCGGACATCATTCTGGTGGGCGAAATTCGCGACCACGAGACCGCGCAGATCGCCGTCGAGGCCGCGCTGACCGGCCACATGCTCTTCAGCACACTCCACACCAACGACGCACCCAGCACCATCTCGCGCCTGACCGAGATGCAGATCGAGCCCTTCATGATCTCGGCCTCGCTGGTCTGCATCTGTGCGCAACGCCTGATGCGCCGCCTCAATAAGAACACAAAAATCGCCTACCAGCCGACAGGCAACGAGGCGGAGATCCTGAAACGCGCCATCGGGTACGAAGGCGAAATTTTTGGCCCCGCCGAGAGCGATGGGCCGCTGGGGCCGCCCTACAAGGGGCGCATCGGCATCCACGAGCTGCTCGCCACCAGCGAGGCGCTGGTCAAAGCTATCAACGAAGGACTGGAAGCCGCCCAGCTCAAGCGCATCGGCATCGAGACCGGCATGAAAACCCTCCATCAGGACAGCATGCTCAAGGTGCGCGAAGGCATCGCCTCAATGGAAGAAGCCCTCGCCACCGTCCCCCCCGACATGGAAAACCTCAGCGGTGCCAAAGCCGCCGAAATAGAGGCCATCCTCCAAACCTGAGCTGGGGATCCCGCAGCCCAAGCAGGCCGCGATGACCGACGCACCTCAGGCGCTGTCGTGGGCGGCGGGTTGGGGGAGTTTGACGGCGAGGGCGAGGGGCAGGAGCATGAAGGCGGCGGCGATCAGATAGGCTGGGCTGGAGCCGAGGCTGAAGTAGAGCGCCGCGCCGAGGAGCGGGCCGAGGGCGCGCCCGAGACTGCCGGCGCTGCGGAAGAGGCCGATGTTTTCGCCTTGCTGGGCGTCGCTGGAGTAGAGCGAAACCAGCGCCGAGAGGGTCGGCGAGGCGAGGCCGACGCCCAGCCCGAGGAGCGCCAGCGCGAGGAAGAATCCGCCGGTGCCGCTGGCGAGGGCAATGCCCGCAAAGGCCAGCGCGATGCCCGCCAGGCCGCTCAGGACAAGGGGTCGCTCGCCGTAGCGGGGCGCGAGCCGCCGCACGAGGCCACCTTGCACCAAAATCAGCACAAAGCCGACAAAGACCAGCATCAGACCGTTTTGCACCGGCGAAAATCCAAAGCGCTCGGCAGCGAGAAAGGCTAGACTGAACTCCATCCCGCTGAAGCTGACAAGATAGAAGAAATTCACCCAATTGGTGCGGCGCACCGGCGGTTCGCCCCCCGAAAGGAAGCCGAGACGCGGCGGGCGCTCGCGGGCTGTCTCGGGCGGGGTGTCGCTGGCCGGGCGGGTCTCCTTGAAGGCGCGCCAGACCCAGAGCAGGTTGAGCAGCGAGAGCAGCAACGCACCGCCCGCCGCCGCCGAGAAGGGGTTGAGGCCGAAACGCGCCAGCCCCGGCTGCCAGTCGAGCGGGTTGAGGAGCGAGAACAGCGCACCCAGCGCCGGCCCGAAGATCAGCCCCAGCCCAAAGGCGATCCCCACCAGCGCCATGCCTTTCGAGCGGTTGCGCCGGTCTGTCACATCCGCCACTGCGGCGGTGGCGACGCTCAGATTGCCCGCCATCACGCCGCCCAGCACCCGCGCGATGATGAAGAGCCAAAAGTTCCCCGCCAGCATCCAGATGAGGTAGCTCAGCGCAATCCCGCCGATGGTCAGCAGCAGCACGGGTCGCCGTCCCACGCGATCCGAGAGGCGTCCCCAAAGCGGCGCAGTTAAAAATTGCAGTCCCGAATACAGCGTGCCCAGCAAGCCGCCGAACAACACCGCCGTCAGGTGCTCAGCCCCTGCGCCCTCGCCCGGAGCCCAGCCGCGCAGGGTTTCGGTGACGCCCGCCAGCCAGCCGCCCGACTCCGCTGCGCCGGGCAGATAGTGCGCCATCAGTGCCGGAAAGAGCGGAAAAATGATGGAAAACCCGACCAGATCAATGAACAGGGTCAGAAAAACGATGGGCAGGGTGCGCTTGGCCGAGGCGTCCCCCTCTGTGGGCTGGGCGCTCATTTTTCGATGTAAACGATGCAGCTGCTGTGCTCGCAGTAGTGGACTTCCCCGTGCTTGCGCGCCGCCTCGTGCAGCTCGTTCGACACCTTGAGGTGCGAGCGGCTCGACACCTGATTCACAATCGGCGCGACGTAGGGCGGCGTCTTGAGCTGCTGCTTCACCCGCTGATAGGCCTCCAAAAAGTGCGGCGACGCCTTCGCCTCGGCCTCTTTGACCTGCGCTTCGGCCCCTTCCAGCTCGGCCAGCAAGGTCGTCTCGCGCTCCTTCGAGGCCTCCAGATCGCCTTCCAGCGCCGCAATCTGCCGCCGAATCTTCGCCTCCGCCTCGACAAACTCCTCCCGCGCCTCATCGACCTCCATCATTACCTCAAGCTGCTCGGTCTCCGCCGCATCCTTCTGCCCGCTCACGGCTGTGATCTCGTGCTCCAACGCGGTGTATTCCTCGTTTTTCTTCACATTCATCTGCTGATTTTTCAGCTTGATGATGCGCTCGGCGGCGGCCTCAGCCGTGCCCTCGAGGTCGGCACGCCGCCGCTCCAGCTCCTGCAAGCGGGCGCGCGCCTGCTCGATCCGCCCCTCAGCCTCGGCGATCTCGGCCTTCATCCGCTCCCGCCGCCGGGGCAGCGCCTCGATCTCCTTCTTCAAATTGTCCCGCCGGACATCGCGGTCTTGCAGCACCAGAAGCTGTTGAATCTCAGGGTCGATCACAGCTTCCAACTCAACGCATCCAAGGCCATCTGGCAAGGCTGCTTTTCGGTTTTACCTGCGAGCGCTGCGCGGCTAGGCTGCGCGCATGGGATTGGTGCGCGCGATGGTGGCAGCTCTGGAAGACTCGGTGACCTTCGATGGCGCGCCGCTGCCGCCCACCCAGCCTGCTCTGCCGCCGATAGCGATCTTCGCGCCGCACCCCGACGATGAGTGCCTCATGGCCGGGCTGCCGCTGCGCCTGCGGCTCGAAGGGCACCGCGTGCAGGTGATCCCGCTGACTCTGGGCAGCAACCGGGCGCGCTGGACGGCGCGGCGAGCCGAGCTGCAAGCCGCCTGCACGACGCTGGGTTTCGAGATAATGCTGACCGAGCAGGCCGCTCCC
>CAYQTM010000205.1:2212-4335 GCA_964420355.1 uncultured Opitutales bacterium | reverse complement strand
TGGTGCAGGTGCGGCAGGCCGATCTGGTTTTTGCGATTGGGCTGGGGCTGGAGCCGTGGCTGGATGATGCCTTTATCGACGGCGGCGGCTCGAAGCGGGTCGAGGTGTCGGCGGCCTTGCCGGTGGCGGCGCAGGTTGAGCACGGGCAGCACAGCCATGCGCAGCATGAATTGGATCCGCACCTTTGGCTCGACCCCTTGCTGGTCGTGCAGGTGGTGCGTGGGATCGGCGAGACGCTGGCGGAGGCCGACCCCGAGCACGCGGCGGCCTATCGCGCGAACGCCGAGCGCTATGCGGCAGAGCTGGAGGCTTTGAACGCGGAAATCCACGCCTTGCTGGCCGACATCCCCGAGGCTGACCGTGAGCTGGTGACCTTGCATCGCAGTATGGACTACTTTGCCCGCCGTTATGGCCTGCGGGTGCCGGGCACGGTGATCGAGGCCGTGACCAGCGTGGTGAGCGACCCTTCGGCGCGGGCGTTTCATCGTCTGGCCGAGCGCCTGAAGGCCGAGCAGGTGCGCGCACTCTTTCCCACCACGACCGAGAATCCACGCCTGCTACAAGTGATGGCGCAGGAGATCGGTGCCGAGCTGGCCGATCCGCTGCACACCCACTCGCTGAGCCGCGCCGATGGTGCCGCGCCGGACTATCCCGCGATGATGCGCCACAACGCCCGCGTCATTCATGATGCTTTAAACCGATGATCGCCACCCTTTCCAAGACCGCCCGCCGATCCGCATCAGCGCCCGCTCCCGCCGCGAGCGAGTGCCCGCATCTCTGCGCGAACGGCCTGCATCTGCGCTATCCGGGGCAGCCCGCCGAAGCCCTGCGCGGGGTCGATCTGCGCGTGAGCGGCGGCGAGATGGCGCTGGTGACCGGCTCCAATGGCGCGGGCAAGAGCAGCCTGTTGCGCTCGCTCGCCGGGCTGATGGTGCCGAGCGCCGGCGCGGTTCAAAAAACGCCCGCCGCCGCCCGCATCGCCTACCTCGCGCAGTCGCCCGAGATCGACTGGAATTTTCCCGTGCAAGCGGGGCGCTTCGTCCAGCCGCGCCGCCCCAGTGCTTGGCCGTTTGCCCGCCGCCAGAGCGACGCCGCCGAGGCTGCCCTCGCCGCGCTCGACCTCGCCGCCCTTGCCCAACGCCCCATCCGCGAGCTTTCCGGCGGCGAGCGCCAGCGCCTGCGCCTCGCCCGCGCCCTAGCCGCCCGCGCGCAAATCTACCTGCTCGACGAGCCGCTCAACGGGGTCGATGCCGCCTCGCGCCGCATTTTGGTCGACACGCTCGACCGCCTCCGCACCCAGGGCTGCCTCCTGCTGATCGCCGCGCACGAGCCGCCCGCCGCCTATGGCCGCCCCGACTACTGCCTGCGGATGGAAGCCGGGCGCATCGTCGCCCGCGAGGAGATCGGCTGATGTTCGACGCCCTGCTGGAGCCCTTCGAGCCCGCCTTCATGCAACGGGCGCTGCTGGCCGTCACGCTGGCGGGGCTGAACTGCGGCGCGGTCGGCGTATTCATCGTGCTGCGGCGCATGGCCTTCATCGGCGACGCCCTCGCGCACACCATCCTGCCGGGTGCGGTCTTCGCCTACCTGCGCGGCTTGAGCCTTTTCTGGGGTGCGTTAGGCGCGGGTCTGCTCACCGTGCTTGGCATCTCCTGGCTGGCCTCGCGGCGCGACGTGCGCGAGGACACCGCCATCGGCGTTCTCTTTTCGGCCATGTTTGCGCACGGGCTGCTCATGATGTCGGCCACGCGCGGCTTTCGCGACTTCCACGCCCTGCTCTTCGGCAGTCCCTTGGGCATCGCGCCCGCCGACCTCTGGCTGATCGGCGTCATCTCCCTCATCGTGCTCGGGGGCATGGCCGCCCTCATCCGCCCGCTCGAACTGGCCACCTACGACCCCGAGCAAGCCCGCCTCGAAGGCTATCGACCCGGCTTGCTGCGCACCGTGCTGCTCGTGCTGACCGCCCTCAGCGTGGTCACAGCGGTGCAGGTGGTCGGCGCGCTCCTCACCACGGCGCTCCTCATCACGCCGGCCGCCACCGCCGTCCTGCTCTGCCGCTCGCTGACCCGCATCCTCCTCACCTCGATGGCGCTTGCGGTGCTCTCGGGGCTGCTCGGCCTTCT
>CAYQTM010000205.1:0-2112 GCA_964420355.1 uncultured Opitutales bacterium | reverse complement strand
TGGAAAGAGGCTTTTCTTTTCGGCTTCGCCCCTCTAGTCTGGCTGCATGGAACCCAAAGCGATTATCCAGAAAATGAAGTCGAGCGCCCTGAGCGCCGTCGAGCATACCCAGCATGACTTTGCCACGCTGCACACGGGCAAGGCCTCGCCGAGCATGGTTGAGGGCGTCAATGTGCATGTCGAGTCCTACGGCTCGACCATGAAGGTGCGCGATATGGCGGCGGTCAATACGCCCGATTCGCGCTGCATCGTCATCACCCCCTGGGACAAGACCACGGTCAAGGACATCAACAAGGCGATCCAAGAGGCCAACATCGGCTTCAACCCCTCGATCGACGGCGTGAGCGTGCGCATCAACGTGCCCGAGCTGTCCCGCGAGCGGCGTCAGGAGCTGGTCAAGGTAGCGAACAATATGGCCGAGGAAGGCCGCGTCAGCGTGCGCCAGGCGCGCCGCGAGGCAATGGACGCCCTCAAAACCACCGAAAAGAACAAGGAAATCTCCGAGGACGAGTTTTCGCGCTACGAAAAGGACATCCAAAAGGAGACCGACGCCGCCATCGAGCGCATCAACCAGAGCCTCGCCGCCAAGGAAAAAGATCTGCTGCAGGTCTGAGTGACCCTGCTGATGCAGATAGTGGGAGGACATCGGTGTCCAGTCCCTCGAACATGGAGAGCTGCAGGTCTGAGTGACCCTGCTGATGCAGATAGTGTGCGTAATTCCGCAATATGCGCATTTCTGAACGCCATGTCTGGTTTGAAGCCGCATAGCGGCGTTATATTCTAGCCGTGGGCGTAAGCCCACGGAATGCGTAGTTATCTGAGCCGCTGCTATCAATGTGGCATTCAAATACTTACTCACGGGCGCTTGCTGCCTGCGAAAATTGGCGACTTTCGTAAAGTATTTGAATCCAGATTAATAATGCAGATAGTGTGCGTAATTCCGCAATATGCGCATTTCTGAACGCCATGTCTGGTTTGAAGCCGCATAGCGGCGTTATATTCTAGCCGTGGGCGTAAGCCCACGGAATGCGTAGTTCCCGATATAGAGCCGCATCGCGGCGACATAATCGTCTGTTTTGTGCCGCCGCTCTGCGGCCTTTGATATAATAAGTAACTTGTCTCGCACCCCGAACGCCTCAGGGCAGCCACGGGTATTTTTTGAAGTCGGGCTTGCGCTTTTCGACGTAGGCTCGGTGGCCTTCTTCGCCCTGCTCGGTCAGGTAATAGAGGAGCGTCGCGTTGCCGGAGAGCTCTTGCAGACCCTGCTGGCCGTCGACGTCGGCGTTGAAGGCGCTCTTGAGCGCGCGGATGGCGAGCGGGCTTTTCTCCATGATCTCGCGCCCCCATTGCACGCCCTCGGCGTCGAGCTGATCGAGCGGCACGACCTTGTTGACCAGCCCCATCCGCTCGGCCTCCTCGGCGTTGTATTGGCGGCAGAGATACCAGATTTCGCGCGCCTTTTTCTGCCCGACGATCCGCGCCAGATAGCTCGCGCCAAACCCGCCGTCGAAGCTGCCCACCCGCGGGCCGGTCTGGCCAAACACCGCGTTGTCGGCGGCGATGGTGAGGTCGCAGACGACGTGCAGCACATGGCCGCCGCCAATCGCATAACCGGCCACCAGCGCGATCACCACCTTGGGCATGCTGCGGATCAGCTTTTGCAGGTCGAGCACGTTGAGGCGCGGCACGCCGTCGCGCCCGATGTAGCCGCCCTGCTGCTCGCCGCGAATCTTCTGGTCGCCGCCCGAGCAAAACGCGTATTTGCCGTCGGTCTGCGGATTCATCCCGCGCAGCAGCACCACGCCCACCTGCGGATCTTCCCGCGCATCGGTGAAGGCGGCCAGCATCTCGGCCACCGTGTCGGGCGTGAAGGCGTTGCGGCGGTGGGGTCGGTTGATGCTGACCCGCGCGATGCCCTCGTCGCCTAACTTTTCGTAAATGATCTCCTCAAAGGCAAAGCCCTCGACGGGTTGCCAGGCTGCTGCGTCTTGCTCCATGCGGCAATCTTCCGCCGCCCGCGCAAAAGGTCAAATCCGATTCGCCGACGGGCGAAACGCGAAAGGATTTGCCAAGGCGGCGGCGGCTGTGCTCTCTTGTGGGCGTGACGATTTC
>CAYQTM010000204.1:0-4360 GCA_964420355.1 uncultured Opitutales bacterium | reverse complement strand
TGATAGGCCCCGAAGCGGAAATCGGTAGCAATCAAATTTCGCCGTTTTTTGTCGTCTTCTGCTACCAGTATCGGTGATTGATCGGCAAAGAATGCGTCGCCCTCGGCTGAATCACCCATTGACGAGGCTTGCCAAGGTGCTGTGATCTCAAAGATTGTTTTTCCTGCTACAGCGATGATGCTTTCTCGCAGTGTCGGCAGGAACTCGTTGGGCACATTGGCAGGGCTGTTCAGCCATCCCAACTCCTCGTAATTCAAAGCAGCGTCTCCGTCGGGATCACCATATTGTCCGTCATCCGACCATGGTGAGAAAGGATCCAGCTCATTGGCAATTTCTACGCTATCGAGGAAGTAGTCGTCATCTGCATCAACTGAGAGGTTGTATTGGTATGGGGTGAGCAAGTTATCGGCAGGAACCACGGGTTCAGCCCAGTCTTCATGCTGCCAGCGGAAGCCGTAGAGTTCGCTGGTGCGCTTGCCCACGGCGAGCACCTCGATGAAGTAGCGCTGTCCGGCTTCGAGAAACACGGGGTAGCTTCGCTTTGCGCTGACTTCCTGCCAGTCGCCGTCCAGCATGGAGAAGTCGATGTGCTGAATATGGAAGTGGTCGCGGTAGGCGATGCGCTGGCGGTTCTGGGGAGTGTCCTCCGTGGACAGCCATAGTTCGCCTTTGGTGTCCCAAGTTCCCCAGAAGGTGTAATAGCCGCTTTCCTCGGGTGTCAGGTAGCCTCGCACGCGGCGGCCATAGCGCTCAGTCGCCGCGCCATCGTATTCGGATACGTAGAAGGCTGAAGCATACGATTCTTGAGCCGGTGGCAGGGTGGACACAAATTCAAACCCAGAGACCGTTTCTAATTGTTCTTCAGTCCAAAATTGATGCTGTAAGCCGTGAGCTGGAGCTGGCGAGTCGGCGACAGTCGGGTCAGAGGCTCGGAGCATCTCTTCGAATAAGGTACGCCCATCCCCATCTTCATCGGAGTGAATGTCCAGCATCGCTTGCCAATCAAGTCCGTAGGCATCTTTCCAGCCTGCGGGCAGATGATCGCCTATATCGTAGTGCCAAGCCTGACCGACAAAGCCCTGATTGAAACGAACGTGGTCGATGTAATTTTTCGAGGCTCCCAGACCCGCCCATGCATAGCCTGCAAAGACGTTGGCTGAACTGTCGACAAAGCCAAGGGTGCCGAGTAGAATTCCGTCGGCGAACAAGGCTGCTTCTTTTTGGTCGTAGTCGAGCCACAAAGCTATCTCACACCACGTTTCGACCGTTGTCGTCTCTTCAATGGCTAGAGTGAAGTCCATCGCTTGCCAAGCCACTGGCTGGCCGCTGGTTCCCGACAGGGCATACAGCCTGGCCGTGGAATCGTCTTCTCTCACAAATGCAAGCTGCACCGTGTCGACCACAACCGGAAGGTTTTCCAGTTCTGAATAAGTCAATGTTTCAGGTTGGATGCTGTATGCCAGCATCAGCTGCCTTTTCCCAGCCACTGCGAGGGGTGCCCGGTGACGCAGCACAGTCGGTTCGCCCTGAGCGAATTGCACGGAACGCCTCGGGGAAGCCGGGCTGGAATTCCACCGAACCGAGATCGCTCCGTCTATGATCTGCCAATTCTCAGGTAAGGGTTCGCCGTTGCTGAATCCTTCGGCGGGCTCAAAATGCGTGACCGCGCTGAGTTCCAGACCATAGATGGCACCAGTTGCATCGGATGCATCGACAGGGTTGAGGCCATTGGCATATTCAACGCCGTCCGCAATCAGGTCGCCATCACTGTCGGTGCCAAGGATATTGGTGCCGAGCGTGGCTTCCTCGCCATCGCTCAGCCAGTCGCCGTCGGTGTCGGCGGAGTTGGGGTTGCTGCCGAGGGCGTATTCCTGAGTGGCGGTGAGGGTGTCGCCGTCGTGGTCGCTGGTGGCGTCGGTCGGGTCGTAGGGGTTGAGGTTGTGGGCGGTTTCCCAGTTGTCGGGGAGGCCGTCGTTGTCGCTGTCGAGGGTGAGGTTGTGGCGGGTGGCCAGCTCGGTCTCGATGGCAGCGATTTCGGCTTCGGTGAGGGCGCTGTCGAAGATGAGGACTTCGCGGATGTCGCCGCCGTAGTAGTGATTTTGGGTGGTCATCTTGCGCCCCAGATTGAGCGTGCTGCTGGAGCCGCTTGTCCAGGTTTGCTCGCCGGTGCTGGTCTGGGTGGCGTTGTCGCCGCTGGTGCGCAGGTAGAGGTCGCCGCCGAGGCCAGCGGTGCCGCCGGTGCGGGTGACGCTGGTGATGTAGGTCTGGCCGAGTGAGTTCGCGCCGAGGTCGTGGTAGAGGCCGGCGGAGCCGAAGCCGACTTCATTGATGCCGATGTGGTGGTCGGCGGGGCCAAAGCGCAGGAGGGGAGCGCCGTAGGTGGTGGCGTTGGTGCAGAAGCTGAGGGGGGCGGCGAAGTCGTGCCCGCCGGTGCGGGACTGGACGAGGACGATGGTGAAGTCTTGCGTGCTTGCATCGAAGCCAGCGCTGCCGCTGAGCATATCGTCGATGCCATCAAAGCTGACGATGGGTTGGCCGCTCGGGTCGGTGCCGAGCAGCGGTGCGGTCGTGGCGGAGACAGAGGTCAGTTGGCGGGCGCGTCCCGATTGATCCGTCCAGCCGGTGACTTGGCCGTTCGCATCGGTGGCGATGCCTTGATCGGCGCGGAGCCACACCTGCAGTCCGGCGTGATTGAGCACGGGGCCGAGGTCTTCCGCGTTGGTGGGATCGGTGCCAAGGGCTTGCTCGCGTCCGTTAGTGATGCCGTCGCCGTCAAAGTCGCCGCTCGCGTCTTGGGAGAGGTCGCCGATCCAGTCGTATTCCCACTCGTCGAGCAGGCCGTCGGCGTCGACATCGAGGCTCAGGCCGTGTTGCCAGCCGAGGCGCTCTTCGATAGCGCGCATTTCCTCGTCAGTCAGCGCGCGGCTGTAGACGAGGATTTCGAGCACATCGCCCTTGAGGCGGTCGTTGTTGTTCTGGTCGACGGCCTTTTTCTTGCCGATATAAAAGGCATCGGTGTTGCCGCTGTCCCAATTTTGGGTGCCGTTTGCCGAGTGGGTCAGGCCATCGGTCAGCATCCGCAGCGAAACCTCGCCACCGTTGCCCATCGTGCCGCCGCTGCGGCGCACGCTGGTGATAAAGGTCTGGTCAAAGCTCTCGGTGCCGCAGTCGACATAGACGCCGTCCGCACCCAGCCCGACCGCATTGATTCCGAAGTGATTTTCATCCGGGCCCCAGCGCAGGATCGGCGCACCAAAGGCGTTCTCGCTGGTCGAGTAGCTGAGCACAGCATTGAGCGCTTCGGGTGCAGCGCGGCGGTGCACCGCGACCATCGTGAAGTCGCCCGCGCTCGCATCAAAGTGGCTGATGCCCTCCAAAAAGTCGTCCACGCCGTCGAAGCGCAGCACCATCTCGCCAGACGTGTCTTCTATATATAGAGGCATCGCGGCGGCATCGCTTTGCAGCGCATCGGTCAGGTTGCCGGACTGATCTTCCCAAGCCGAGACTGCGCCGCTGGCATCGGCCACCACGCCCTGATCGGCGTCCAGCCAGAGCTTGAGCGCGGTGTCGCGCAGCATCCATGTAAAGGAATTGGCCTCGCCGGGATGGGTGCCGAGGTTCATCTCGCGCAGGTTACCCACGCCGTCCCCGTCGGGGTCGTCCTCCGCACCCAACGCCACGGTGCCAAGGTATTCGGCCTCCCAGTAGTCGGGCATTCCGTCGGCGTCAAAGTCCATCTGCAGGCCGTATTTCTCGCCGAGATGGCGCTCGATTTCGATGCGGGTGTCGCTGTCGAGCGCGCCTTTGAAGACCAGCACCTCTGCGATGTCGCCGCCGTAATAGTGGTCGCCAGTCACGCGCTTGCGCCCGAGGTAGAAGGCGGTTGTGTCGCCGCTCGTCCAGGTTTGTTCGCCGCTGTCGATGTGGGTGCCCGCCTCGCCGAGCGTCTTGAGCGTAATCTGGCCGTCCAGCCCGTTGTGGCCTTGCTCGCGCGTGACCGTGGTGATGTAAAACTTGTCGAGATTGTCCGCGCCGAGGTCGTTGTAGATGCCCGCCGGCCCGAAACCGACCTCATTGATGCCGAACTCGTTGGCTTCCGGCCCCCAGCGCAGAAGCGGCGCGCCGTAGCTGTCGGTCGTCGTGCTGTAGCTGAAGGGCGCGGCGAGATCGTGCCCGCCGGTGCGCTTGTGAACGAGGATGAGGGTGAAATCTTCGGCGCTTGCATTGAAGTCGCTAACCGCTTCGAGGTAATCGTCGACGCCGTCGAAACGCACGGTCGGGTGGCCGTTCAGCGAATCGCTCAAAAGCTGCGGCTGCTTGGCCGCGTCGGGCTGAAGCGCCACCGTCGCGTTGCCCGAGA
>CAYQTM010000203.1:0-4376 GCA_964420355.1 uncultured Opitutales bacterium | reverse complement strand
GACAGCCCGCGCGGTTGCTGAAGGAAAAAATATACACGGGCTCGCCTTCCCAAGTGGCTTCCTTGCGCTCGCAGGCATAGGCAATCTGCTCGCTTTCCCGCAAATAAAGCTCGGCGTCGCCGGAGCCGGCAAAAAACGCTTCAGCCTCGTCGATGTCCTCGGCCATGCGCTGGCGCAGGCTGTGCAGCCAGTCGCTGAGGCTGCGTGTGTGCGCCGCGATTTTCCACTGTTCGCGGGCGTAGTTGTTGGCATAGAGCAGCTTCCCCGCGATGTCGGTCACCAGCACGCCATGGCCGAGGCGTTCGAGCACGTCGACCGCCCACGCATCGTGGGTTTTGGGGTCGGTCGAGCCTGCTTGGTGCTGGGGCATCAATCCTACAATTCGGCGAAGCCTCCGACGCCTGAACCATTTTTTCCTGAATTCCCCGCAGGTGCCGGGCGGGTCTTGCGCGGTCACCTCGCGGTTACAGGGGCTTGGCGCGGACACGCTCGATGTCGGCGCGGGCGTCATCCAGAGGCACGAGCACGCGCGGCAGCGGGGCATTGTCGCGGACGGCTTCCGCAAAGGCTTGATAGTGATTCTTTTCGGGCGCTTGGACGGCGATCCACTCGTCCTTGCCTTCGCGGGAGGCTTTGAGGTGGGGCTTGCTGTCTTTCGACTCCTTGGTCAGGCGCCAGCCTTGATCGGTCACCATATAAAAGAGGTCGATGTGCTCGCGGTCGTTGCCCTCGGTGCCGTAGGTGGCGAGGTCGGCGGCCCAGGTGATGAAGAGGTGGCTCATGCCGCCGCCCTCGTAGCGCAGCACCATCTGCTCGGTGTCGGCGCAGGCCATGTCGGGGTGGGAAAGGCGGTCTGAAAAGAAGTGGCAGCCGGTGGCCGGGCGTCCCATCAAGTAGTTGGCGGCGTTGAGGTTATGGATCATCGCATCCATGAAGGGGCCGCCATTTTTCTCGGGGTCGGTCGCCCAATTGTTCCACTGGGGGTAGGCGTGCAGCCAGTCCTGGCGGTAGAGCGCCAGCCGCCCGAAGCGCCCGGATTCCAGCACGTCCTTGACCGTCTCGACAAAGGCATCCCCAGTGCGCGAGTAGATCACGCCCGCGCGCACCCCGGCCTTGTCCACCGCCGCCAGAATCGCGTCGCACTCGCTGACGGTCGAGGCCAGAGGCTTGGTCAGCAGCAGGTGCTTGCCCGCCGCCGTCGCCTCCTCCAGCAGGGGACGCCGCACCCAGGGCGGCACAAAGAGCGCGACCGCATCAGTTGCCTCATCGGCGAAGATCACGTCGGCACTGCTGGCCACCTGCCCGCCAAGCTGCTCGGCAAACTTGGCCGCGCGCGCCTGATCAGGGTCGAAGCAGTAGCGCACGCTCAGGCCGGAATCTTTGATGTCGTTGCTCTGCCAGCGAAGGAAGTCGCCGCAGCCGAGAATCGAGAGAGTTTTCATAAGGTCAGTTTTTGGAGATTAAAGGGGTTTGGCTTGGTCGAAAGCGCTCTTGTAGGCGGCGATGATCTTGTCCATCGCCTGATTGGTGCCGGCGTCGATGCGGATGCGCTCGGGCTTGGCCTCGAACCAGGCGACCGTCCGCGCGATGCCTTCCTTGAAGGTGATCGGGGCGTTGAAGCCGGGCACGAAGCGCTTGAGCTTGCTGTTGTCGAAGATGACGCTCTGCGCCTTGTCGCCATGCAGGTTGCCCTCCTGCCAGGGGATCATCCGCGCGATGAAGTCCGAGGGGATGTGGACAAATTCGGTTTCGGCACCCGCCGCGTGGCAGATGCACTGGTAGATTTGATTCCAGTTGAGCACCTCGTCGGAAGTGATGTGAAAAGCCTCGCCCACCGCGAGCTGATGCCCGAGCAGGCCGACCATGCCGGTCGCAAAGTCCTCGGAGTGGGTGATCGTCCAGAGCGAGGTGCCGTCGCCGTGCACGATGATGGGCTTGCCGGCGCGGATGCGTTCGATGATCGTGAAGTCGTCCCAGGAGCCGATTGCCGCCGGGATGACCTTGTCGTAGGTCAGCGAGGGGCGGATGATCGTCATCGGGAAATCGTCCTCGCGATAGGCGCGCAGCAGGCACTCCTCGCAGGCGATCTTGTTGCGGCTGTAGTCCCAGTGCGGGTTTTTCAGCGGGGTGGATTCGGTGATGAAGGGGCTGCCCGCGGGTTTGGCGTAGGCCGAGGCCGAGCTGATGAAGATGTATTGGCCGCACTTGCCGGCAAAGAGGCGCAGGTCGCGCTCGATGTCCTGCCGCGTGAAGGCGATGAAGTTGGCGACCACATCAAAGGTCTGCCCGCCGAGCGCCTTTTCCACCGCTGCCTCGTCCTTGATGTCGGCCACCACACTGTGCGCGCCTTCGACCTCCAGCGGCGTCTTGCCGCGATTCAGCAGGAACAGCTCGTGCCCCTGCGCGACCGCACGGTTGCTCACCGCCGTGCTGATGTTTCCCGTGCCCCCTATGAATAAAATCTTCATAGTCCAGCACTAGGCCAGACGGCGGCGCGAATCAAGGAAAATGCCCTTGCGCTGCTCAATCCCGGTTGAGATGCCCGGCTTTTTCGAGCTTCTTCAGCTTGGGGCGGATCACGAAGCTGCAGTAGGCGGCATTGGGATTCTTGGCAAAATAATCCTGATGGTAGTCCTCGGCGGGGTAAAAGGTGTCCAGCGGCTCGATCTCGGTCACGATGGGGTCGTCGAACCAGGCCTGCGCCTTTTCCTTGGAGGCCTCGGCGAGCTTTTGCTGCTCCTCGTTGTGGGTCAGGATGATGCTGCGGTATTGGGTGCCGACATCCGCGCCCTGACGATTCAAGGTCGTGGGGTCGTGGCTGCGCCAATACAGGTCGAGCAGCTCCTCGTAGCTGATCTGCGCGGGGTCGTAAGTGATCTGCACCACCTCAGCGTGGCCGGTATCGCCGGACGTTACCTGCCGGTAAGTCGGGTTCTCGACGTGCCCAGCCGCGTAACCCGAGACCGCTTCCTTGACCGCGGGCAGCGTCTCGAACACCGCTTCGGTGCACCAGAAACAGCCGCTCCCGACCGTCATCTTCGCCAGCTCCCCGGCGGGTGGTTGCTCTGTTTTTTCCTCACTCATGGCCGTTTGGGTTTGCGCGGTGCCCGACCCAGTGATCGCCATCAGGCTCAGCCAGACAATCGCCCCAAAGAGCGGGATGATGAGCGAGACGGTGAGCCTGAGCTGGGTCATTGCGGTAAGCTACTGACAAACGCGTGCCGCGCAAGTGCCGTCCTAAGATGTTAGATTGTGGTTGAGCAGCGGTTGAGCCAATACATCCGGCTGGTAGGGCAAGGGCGTGCAGGTGAGCGCCCGCCAGCGTTCCAGCTCGCGGTAAAGCTGGGCGCAACTCTGCGGCAGGGGGCGCACCGAGGTGTTGTTCTTCAGCTTCTTTTTCAAAACCTTGCCCAGCACCTCCTCAGCCTCCTCCGGCGACCACGCCCGCCCGGCAAACCCGTAACAGCGCTCCATCTCCGCCAGATGGTCGCTCTGATCGAAAAAGCGGTTGAAATCGACGCACACCAGCGGAATTCCCTGCGCCGCCTGCAAAAACTTCTCCACATGGAAGTGCCACATCCTCAGCCCAAACCAGATCGGCATGTGCTCCCGCTTTTGCAGGGAGCGCGCCACCTCCAGCGGGTGCCGATAGCTGAACAAAATCTTGTCCACCCCGGCATAGCGCCGCCACTCGGCGAGGGTCAGGCAAAAGCGCGGATCTTTCACCACGATGTCTTTGATCCGCCCGTGCAGCTCCATCAGCTCGGCCTCCTTGCGCTTGGCGCGACGCCGGATGGGGTTCTCAAAGCGGTGAAAAATGTAGCGCGCCTTGGCGATCCGCATCTTGGCGATGCCCCAAAGCGGGCGCTCGCTGGGGTGCTTGCGGCGGATGTCCTCGCAGTAAAACGTGTCGCCGAGGATCAGCCGATCGTTGAAAACCACCGTGTCGGCGTGCTCGTAATACCCGTCCTGATTCCATTGATCGGTCGGCACGAAATCACCCGCCACCCCGGTATCCATTCCGAGACTATCCAGCACCTGCGTCACAAAAGACGTGCCACTGCGGTGCATCCCGGTAACGATTTTCATAGGTTCAAGAGGAGTTGTTCTGCGGTTTCCTCTACCGCAACGCATAAGATAGGCCATCTTGCCGCTCTGGCTCAAGCAGATTCCAAATCCGCTAGAAGCCTTGTTTTTTGAAGCAGGGTTCCTGCAAAAGGCTTGCATTAAATGCGCGCCGGGATAGGGTGGGGTTGTGCGGTTTTTTGGATACAGTTTGATTCTGGCGAGCGCTTTTCTGGCGGGGCTCCCGGCGCAGGGTGAGCGGCTGCAGGTGGCGGCGTCTTTCAGCATTTTGGCCGATTGGGTGCAGGAGG
>CAYQTM010000202.1:0-4377 GCA_964420355.1 uncultured Opitutales bacterium | reverse complement strand
TTTTTCTTCGACAGGGCACTTTATGGCTGGCCCGATTCTGCTTTTCTGATTTATAGGCTGAATGGCATCTAAAAAAAAGGTTTCCCGTAAAAGACTCAACGCAATGGCGGCCATGCTGGAAGAACGCCCGGAACTGCTGGAGCATTTAATGCGCATCACTGACTTGTGCGATCCCAAGGCCGGTGGCAAAGGGCTGAATGTCGAGGTCTTAGAGGGTTTCCTCAGGCCAGAACTGCGTGCGCTCGAAGAGGCCGCCCTAAAAGGGTTACGCGAGCGCGCTGAAGAAGAGAAGAGGCAAGAGACGAAAATGCGCAAAAAAGAAGACTGACATCTTATAGTGATAATCGGCAGTTGCAGCGCGGTGAGCGCGTTTGGCGCAGTCCAGCCATGGCGTCTAACCAATCCGTAATTGTGCAGTGGATCGGGGCGGCTGCGGACGAGAATTTTGTTTACTTATAGATGTTATAGCGGCAGCTTATCGCCATGGAGGGGACGGAGCATCAGGGATCGCCGCTGAATACGGCGCTTGCGCATCTGAAGCAGCGGCAGATCGATGCGGCCTATGCGTCTCTGGGGATCACGCCTACCGAGATGGCGCAGGAGGAGTTTATCCAGCGGATGATGGCGCTCGATCAGGGGGTGGCGCTCTTTGCAAACGGCCAGCACACGCAGGCGATCGAGCCGCTCAAGGCCGCACTGCCGCTGGTCGAGGTGGCGGGCGACGCCGAGGCGCGGGTGGTCATTCCCGCGCTGGCGCACTTTTCTGAAGGCATCGCCAAGCTGATTCAAGGCAATGCCCACCGCGCGGCGGAGCTGCTCAAGATGACCAGCGAAGAGTTTCAGCGGCTCTGCTTCTTCATGCCGGGCATGGAAAAGACCCTGCTCAGTATGCAGGCGGCGGGCGAAGTGGCCTCGGCGCGCATGGCGCTGAATGCCGCCGACCTCAGCGGTGCCGAGCAGGCTTTTGGACGGGTGCGCGGCTACCACAAGCAGATGGTGGCGCAGCTCGACTCGAACGACCCCGAGGATCTGCCTTACTATTTTGAGATCAGCGCGAGCCAAGTGGAGTTCGCCGTCCTGATGATGCGCGTCGATTTGGAGGCGCTCGACTTCGACGGGCTTGACCGCCATCTGGCCGCCAGCCGCGAGGCGCACAAGCAGCTTGGCCTGATGCTACCCAACCTCCAAAACAGCCCCTTTCTAGCGGTCGGCGAGTTCCTCTTTCGGCTCTATGACATCTTTCGCATCTACGCGCAGATCGGGCGTCAAGTGCTGCTCCAGCGCCAGCCCTTCGACAAGCAGACCCTCGGCGACCTCTCCAATGCCGACCAGCTCCTCTTCGAGGCGCGCGAACAGGCCAACCTCGCCGGCGAGCGCGGCAAGAGCTTCTATTATCTGCTGCGCCAGCTCGACCGCCTGAAAACCAACATGCTCAAAGCCGGCAAGCTCCAGCCCCGCGACTACGGGCGCTCCAGCGGGTTGGTGGCGCTCGCCGCCCTGCTCATTCAGGTGCTTGTGGTGCACCTGACCATCCAGCCGACTGGCTTCACTGCCGTGATGTTCTTCCTTGGCGAGGCCATCATCGCACTGATCGTCGGGTTTGGCTACGAGGCGCTCCGCTTCAAGCCCCTGCTCAGCCTCTACGCCAACGTGGCCAGCTCCGTCCGCAAATCCGGCTAGCTAGCCCGGCGGCGGCTCCGGCTGACCCCAGCGCGCGGCCATTGCGGCGAAAGGGATTTGTCTGGCATTTTCTGCGGCGGCGCTTAGTGTAGGCGCGTCCACCCCCGCCCGATTGTATGCAGCTGCAGGCACATCCATTTTTTGAAAAAATCCCGCAGGCCGACCTCGATGAGCTCTTGGCCAACTGCGAGGTGCGGGAGTTTGCCCAGGGCAAGGTGCTCTTTAAAGAAGGCGAGGAAACCGACTGCCTCTACTTGCTGCTGGAGGGCGAGGTCAGCTTTTTCAAAACCATCGACAAGACGCGCCGACAGGAGATCAGCACCTCGGTGGCGGGCGACTTTTTTGGCGAGATCGGTATCTTCACCGGCGAGCCGCGGGCGCTCGGGGCGCTGGCCAAGACCCCGGTGCGGGCGGGACGGCTGCCGCGCGAGGACTTGCTCAGCTACATTCGCAAGACGCCCGGGCCGATCGACAAAATCCTCCAGAGCATCGTCGGGCACCTCCACCACACCACCACCCACTACGTCGACGACCAGATCAAGACCGAGAAGCTGGCCGTGGTGGGCAACATGATGAACAGCATCATCCACGACTTTAAAAACCCCTTCACGCTCATCAGCCTCGGGGCGCAGGTCATCAGCCAGATGCACCCCGATGAGAACACGCGCAAGCTCTGTCGCAACATCGAAGACCAAATCAAACGCATGGTCGATATGGCCAACGAGATCAGCGACTTTTCGCGCGGACAGACCAACCTCAAGTTTTCCCCCGTCAACCTCGAGAACCTGATCGAGCGCTTCCGCGACCTCAACGCCCCTACCCTCCAGCGCCCCGGCATCCACCTGCGCATGCAGTCCGAGCCAGTGGTGATCGACGCCGCCTCCAACAAACTCATGCGCGTGCTGCAAAATCTGGTGACCAACGCCATCGAGGCGCTGCCCGGCGGCGAAGGCAGCGTCGAGGTGCAAGGACGCAAAATCGAGCCGAACAAGGTCAGCATAACGGTGCGCGACAACGGCGAGGGCATACCCAGCGCCATCCGCGAGCACTTCTTCGAGCCCTTCGTCACCTACGGAAAAAGCGGCGGCACCGGCCTCGGCACGGCCATCGTCCACAGCATCATCGAAGCCCACCACGGCAGCATTCGCTTTGACACCGCCCAAGGCCAGGGCACTATCTTCTACATCGAACTCCCCATCCGCCAGCCCGAAACAAAGAAGGGCTAGCGCCAAATCAAACTTGGAAATTGATACAATACTATGGAACTAGGTAAATATTCATTCGGCATGGGCGATCGCTTCACGCATCAGGGCGAAGCGCAATTGACCGCGATCATAAAAGCGAAAGAGGCTGGCGTCGACATCACGCCGGTTTGGAACAAGTCTTTCCGCGAGCACAAGACGGTAAAGACGCAGCCGGTCAGCCTGCGTCAAGAAGCAGATGCGGCGATAGAGGCATTGGGCTTTACGGGCGATTACTTTGTCGACGCCGACCACATCAATATGAGCAATGTGCAGGACTTTCTGGACTGCTCGAATTTCTTCACTATTGATGTAGCGGAATTTATTGGAAAGAAGGCCGATCAAGCAGAAATTGATGCCTATATGCAGAGTGCCGCTGCCTATATCGGTGAACTGAAAATCCCCGGTATCGATCAACCTTTTCAAGTAACCGAAGGCGAGTTGCGCGCAATTGCAGAAACCTTCCTTTTTGCCGTTAAGAATGCCAAGCAGATCTTTAATCACATCGCTGAGCATAAGGGCGAAGACAGCTTCGTGGCGGAAATCAGCATGGATGAGGTCGAAGCTCCGCAGACGCCGGTCGAATTGTTTTTCATTCTGCACATGATTGGCCAACAAGAACTTCCGGTTCGCACAATTGCGCCGAAGTTCACCGGACGCTTCAATAAAGGAGTGGATTACGCTGGCAATCTGGCACAATTTGCGATTGAGTTTGAGCAGGATCTGCTTGTGATCGACTTTGCGGTGCAGAAGTTTGGCCTGCCGACCGATTTGAAACTTAGCGTGCATTCAGGCAGTGATAAGTTTTCTATTTACGAGCCGATGCGCACCCTGCTGCGCAAATATGACAAGGGCGTGCATATCAAAACAGCAGGCACAACCTGGCTCGAGGAATTGATCGGCCTTGCCCTCTCCGGCGATGAAGGCCTGAGTCTGGCCAAGGCGATCTATAAAAAGGCTCTGGATCGCTTTGATGAACTGACTGACCCTTATGCGACCGTTATCAATGTCGATAAAGCCAAGCTGCCCACGCCAGCCACTATAGACAACTGGAATGGCGAACAGTATGCAAATGCGCTACGCCACGTCGAAGACCACCCGGAATACAATCCAGACTTCCGCCAATTACTGCACTGCGGTTATAAGGTAGCCGCTGAATATGGAAGCACTTACTACGATGCGCTTGAGAAGCACCGCGAAATCATTGCAAAGAATGTAACCGAGAACCTCTTCGATCGACACATCAAGCGGCTTTTTCTTAGTTAGCACTACACAGATTTGATGAGCGCCGTATTACAGGCAGAAGACTTAGAGAAGTCGTTTCAGAGTGCGGCGGGTGCGATACCCGTGCTGCGCGGGGTGAGCCTGAGCGTGGCACGGGGCGAAAGCCTCGCGATTCGGGGCGAATCGGGCAGCGGCAAGAGCACGCTTTTGAATCTGCTGGCCGGGCTGGAGT
>CAYQTM010000201.1:0-4385 GCA_964420355.1 uncultured Opitutales bacterium | reverse complement strand
GGTATGCTTCAAAGCGATAAATCCACCCGGCGAACAGCATGTGCATAATTGCACCTTTTATGGCCGTTTTTCACAGAAATTCGTGAAGAGCCGTAATTAAAAGAAGCGAATGGTCTCGGTCTGGGCGAGGCCGTGTTCCTCGTCGGAGCAGCAGCGGTTGAGCGGCACATCCGTCTGCACGTTATTCTCTTTCACCAGACGATTGCTGAGCATGTAATTTTCAACCTCTTCGCCGCTCACGTCGGCCAGCATCACGCCGTCGATCACCACGCAGGGCGACAGGCGCTGCCCGCTCTTTTCGACCATCTCCTCAAAGTTTCGACGGTCGTTAATGATGTCACGATCCTCATATTCGAGGCTGTATTTGTCAAAGACAGCGCGGACGCCACGGCTCCAGCCACAAGAGGGTTTCAGGTAGGCAACAATATTCATAATTAGCGTAACTTACTTTGCGTCGATGCCCTGTCAACAGCGCAGAGAATTTCTTCCGAATCTCTACCAGGGGCGAGGCGTTGACAGCCGGGGCGGTCTCGCGATAAGGTGTCTTATTCCTGCCCCCTGTTGGAGAGTCCTATTTTGAAGCAAACCGCGCACAATCAACCCGCCCACGGTGCGTCCCGCAATGGCGTCGCCACCGCAAGCGATGCGCGGCAGTGGATCTCGCGGACGATCTCCGAGGCCAAGGCGACCTCGCTCGCGCCGGCCTTGCAGGTACACCCGCTGATCGCCCGGCTGCTGGTCGGGCGCGGGCTGGATGTGCGCGAGGCGGCCAGCGACTTCCTGCGCCCCAGCCTCAAGCGCCTGAGCGACCCCTTTGCGATTGCCGGGGTGAGCGCGGCGGTCGACCGGCTAATGCAAGCCATTGAGCGCGAGGAAGATGTGCTGATCTTCGGCGACTACGATGTCGACGGCGTGACCAGCACCGTGCTCCTGACCAGCATCCTGCAAGAGTTCGGACTGAAGCCGCGCTATGTCGTGCCGCGCCGGATGGATGAGGGCTACGGCCTCTCCGAGGCGGCGGTCGAGCGGGCGATGGAGAACGGCTGTCCGGGGCTGTTTATCGCACTCGATTGCGGGACGAACTCGCGCCCCATCGTAGACAAGCTGCGCACGGGCGGCTGCGAGGTGCTGATTATCGACCACCACCAATCGACCGAGGCGCTGCCCGAGGCGGTGCTGGTCAACCCGCATGTCGACGGCACCTCGCCCGAGAGCGCCAAATTTTTCTGCACGGTGGGTCTGGTGTTCAAGGTCGTCCACGGGCTGGTCAAACGGCTGCGAGAGCAGGGCGACGCCACGGCGGAAGCCCTCATGCTGCGCGATTACCTCGACCTCGTCGCGCTCGGCACGGTGGCCGACCTCGTCCCGCTCAAGGGCGAAAACCGCATCCTCGTGCGCTTCGGCCTGCGCACCGCCCACCGCAGCCGCCGCTGCGGCCTGCACGCGCTCTTCGAGGTCAGCGGCCTCGACCCCGCTCAGGCGCTCTTTGCCAGCGACATCGCCTTCCGGATCGGCCCGCGCATCAACGCCTCGGGCCGCATCGCCGAGGCCACCCTCCCGATCGAGCTGCTGCTGACCGAGGACACGGTCGAAGCCGGGCGCATCGCGCGGCAGCTCGACGCGATGAACCAGGAGCGCCAGACCCTCGAGCGCGAAGCCTCCTCGGCGGCGGAAGCGATGGTGATGGAAGATCCCGGCGCGCCGGGCATCGTCGTCCACCACGCCGACTGGCATCCGGGGGTCGTCGGCATCGTGGCTGGCAAGCTCGCCCGCCAGTTCCATCGCCCGGCCATCGTGATGGGCGGGGACGACTCCGACGCGGCGCACGGCAGCGCGCGCTCCATCTCCGGCGTCAACCTCCTCGAGCTGCTCAAGCACTGCGACCCCGCCCTCGAAAGCTGGGGCGGCCACCCCATGGCGGCGGGCGTCAGCACCAACGTCGACCGCGTGCCCGAGTTGCGCGAGCGCTTCAATCAGGCCATTCGCGAGCAGTATCCCAACGGCTTTCCCGCGCCCCAGCTCACCATCGACGCCTGGATGGCGGCGGAAGATCTCACCTCCGCGCTCTTCGAGGAGATCAACGCGCTGCGCCCCTTTGGCCAGGAAAACCCCGAGCCCATCCTCGGCGTGCGCGGCGTCACCCTCACCCGCCCGCCCAACATCTTCGGGCGCGGCCACTGCCGCTTCTACCTCAAAGGCGGCGACGGCCAACTCCTCTCCTGCCTCGGCTGGGGGCACGGCGAACGCCCACCACCCACCGGACGCCCCGTCGAGCTCGCCCTCAAACTCGGCTGGAACTGCTTCCGAGGCGAAGTCTCACCCCAGGCCACCATGATCGACTGGCGCTGAGCCGCCAGCGACTCCCCTTGCCAATCGTCAGGCCACTGCCGATGCCTCTGCGGGCAGGAGCATAGCGGCTATGGACTGGCCGATGTGGTAACCCAGATTGACCGGCACGGCGTTGCCGATCTGCCGATACTGCTGCGACACCGAACCCGTGAAGCGCCAACTGTCGGGAAAGGTCTGGATGCGGGCATATTCGCGCACCGTGAAAGGGCGGTTTTCGCTCGGGTGCGCTCGCTCGGTCTGCTTCTGGGCGGGCGAGCAGGTGAGGGTCAGGCAGGGTTCGTCCCAGGACATCCGCCGAGCCATCCCGGTCTTGCCCCCGCCAAGGTGGAAGCTGCCGCCCATGTAAGATTTCTGCACCTCCAGCGGCAGGTCGCGCCAGTATCCGCCCTCGGGCACCATCGCCATCACCTCCGCCTTGTGGGGCGTGTAACCCTGCCCCGGTGAGGGCGGCACATTGGCCAGCGCCGAGCGCAGCGTCACCAGATAGTCGCGCTCCTCGGGGAAGCGGTGTTCGAGCGGCAAATCCTCGCGCACGCCCATAATCAGCAGGCGCTCACGCTTTTGCGGCACGTCTAAAAACTGCGCCCGCACCAACTGATAGCGCACCCTATACCCGGCCTCCTCCAGACAGTTCACGATCGTTTTCAGGGTCTTGCCATCATCATGCCGCAGCAGCCCGCGCACGTTCTCGGCCAGAGCAATCTTCGGGCGCACCGCTTGAATCACCTTCAAATATTCAAAAAAGAGCGTGCCGCGAGGATCGCCAAAGCCCAGCCCCTTACCGGTATAACTGAAAGCCTGACACGGGAAACCGCCCGCCACCACGTCGACCTGATCCTGATAGGCATCGAAGCTGCGCTCATGATTGAAATCATGAATGTCCCCGCGCAAAAGCGGCCAATCCGGGCGATTGACCTCCAGTGTATTGCAGGCGGACTTGTCAATTTCCACCAGCAGCTTGGTCGCAAACCCGGCGTTTTCCATCCCCAGCGCCAGCCCGCCACATCCCGAGAACAGCTCGATCACAGAGAGCCCATTGGCGGGTGCCTTCAGCACCTTGAACGCGCCCGAGCCATTTGCCCCACTGCCGCGATTTTTCACCCGCCGAATCTCTTCCAGATCAAACCGCCGATGGTTTCCGCTTGTCCGCCGCGACTTCACCAGACCTTTTTTCGCCCAGAGCCGGATGGTGTCGACCGACACCTCCAGCATTTCAGCGGCTTCATCGAGTGAATACATAGCAGGGCGAACCATATACCCCGCATTATGCAAGGGTGATAGAGGTGGTCAAGTGTGCATAATTTTTTGGCTGATATCGCCAATTATGCCCTCGGTCAATCAGGGCGGAAATCCTTTTGGCTATGGGAATTTTGAAGGCTTGCCCAGCCAGCAGATAGATATAGTTTTGGGCAATAATCCTAAATTGCAATCGTGCAGTAAATCCCAGAACGCTTTGCTGGATCACTATGAAAGGCTGAGATCGTAAAGCAGCTTAGAAACTAGCGAATACATTCTGTTTTTCACGCAGGAGTATCTCCTGCCATTTACCAACTTGCTTCAATAATTTTTTTATGTTGCTTACCATTTTAGTCAACGCATCGGCATTTCTAATTGCATGTCTCATTTTGCATAAGTGGGAAGATTTTATGCTGCAAAGGCTTGCGATACATTCCCTAGGTCGAGGTTGTATATTCATAATGATAGTGTCTTCAATAATCTATCTATCAGCCTTTTTTCTGGGAACCGGAATAGTGGCCTCGCTCAAGTTGAATGTAATATTAGAGCCGGATGTGGCAATGAGCATAACCAGTATAATGCTAACTTTTCTGGCTTGGGGATTTCCATTTGTTTACGTTGCCGAATGGCGGCTCTACAAAGGCAACAAGAAGAAGCCTTACGGCTGATCTGCTTTTAGTTGTGGACGCAGGTCGGGCAGCCACCGGGCTTCTCCCGAGCGATCAGTAATTCCGCTGGTCGCCGGATCAATTGGCGAAGCGGAAGTGGGCGACGTCGCCTTCTTTGAAGAGGTATTCCTT
>CAYQTM010000200.1:0-4392 GCA_964420355.1 uncultured Opitutales bacterium | reverse complement strand
GGCTGGTGGTCGATGATGCCTCGACCGATGCCAGCGCGGAGATCGCTGCTGCCGCGCCAGCGCCGGTGCGGCTCTTGCAGGTCGAGGAGGGCCGCGCCGCCGAGACGCGCAATTGGGGTCTATGGGAGGCGAGCGGGGACGCCGTGATGTTTCTCGACGCCGATGATGTGCTGGGTGCCGAGGTGCTCGAAGGTCTGAGCGAGGCGCTGGCAGACGGCTCCGATGGCTTTGCGCTGGGCGAGTGGCGGCGTCTGGTGCGCGTGGGCGAAGGCGAGGGCTGGATCGAGGCACCGCGCTCCTGGCCTCGGCGACGGCGCAGTGGCGACTTGCTGGCGGACTGGCTGCGCGGCTTTTACTACCCGCCCTGCTCGGTTTTGTGGTCGCGGCAGCTGCTCACCAGCCTGATGGGCTGGAACGGCGCAATAACTCGCAACGATGATGGCGACCTGATGTTTCGCGCCCTGCTGCGCGATACGCCCTATGCCTTCAGCCGAAAGGGCACTTCCTACTACCGGCGCGTCGAGGGCTCGCTGAGCGCCGGCGATGGCGATGCCGCCGGCCAGCACAACGAGATGCTCACCCTACACAGCCTGGGCAACCGACTGGAAGAAAGCGGGCGTCTGCCGCGCTATCGGGCACCG
This sequence comes from uncultured Opitutales bacterium, assembly GCA_964420355.1. Classification (GTDB taxonomy): domain Bacteria; phylum Verrucomicrobiota; class Verrucomicrobiia; order Opitutales; family JABSRG01; genus CAYQTM01. The sequence goes on along the minus strand of CAYQTM010000200.1, from coordinate 3,751 downwards.
CTCGACATGGCACTGCGCGACCTCGAATGGCGCATCGACGCCGAGGCGCACCCTGAGCTGGCCGACTACAATCGCTCACTGCGCGACCGCTATGGTTTGCCGCCCGCCCGCCGCTGGTGGGCACTGAAAAAGCACTCGCTGAGCGGACGCCTCCGCCAACTGCGCCCCCAACCCACGCCGGATGCCGCTCCCAGCCAAGCGATCACCGCAGGGCAAACCACCGCCCGGCAAATCGAGGCGCAGCGCGACCCAGCCAAGGCCGCGCCTGCGCAAAAGCCCCGTCCATGCCCCAAGGTCAGCGTCATCATCCCCACCTACAATCGCAAGGCGCTGCTCGCGCGCGCGATCGAGAGCGTGCAGGCGCAAACCTTTACCGATTTCGAGCTGCTCGTGATCGACGATGGCTCGACCGACGGCACCGCCGAGCTGATGGCCGCGCTGGACGAGCCGCGCCTGCGCTACCTCCAGCAGCCCCAAAACGCCGGGGTCGCCGCAGCGCGCAACCGAGGTCTGCGCGAAGCGCGGGGTCGCTACATCGCCTTTCTCGACTCGGATGACACCTGGCTACCCCACAAACTGGCCTCGCAGGTCGAGATTCTGGACGCCGCACCCGAGGCGGTTGGCCTTGTTTACGGCGGGGTCGAAGACGTGGGCGCGGACACCACCCGCACCTTTCTCCCCGAGGCCGAGGGACGAATTTTCGAGGCGCTGCTGCTCAGCAATGTGGTGCACGCCGCCACGATCACCAGCCTGATTCGCCGCAGCGCCATCTTGACGGCGGGCTTTTTTGACGAGCAACTGCCGGCCATCGAGGACTGGGATTACTGGGTGCGTCTCGCCCGCTTTTTCGAGTTCAAAAAGCAGGACTCGGTGGTGGCACGCTATGACACCAGCCATGACGGCCTCCGCAAGTCACAGGAAATCAAAAACAACCTGACTGCCCGCGCGCGCTTCGCCCAAAAACACCGCCGCGACCTCCGCGAGCACGGGCTGGCCGCCGCCTTCCACCTCGAAACCGCCCGCCGCGCCCGCCGTGACCTCTCCGGCAGCGCCGGACGCCTCTGGGGCATGCGCTACGCCCTGCGCGCCCTGCGCGAAGAGCCCCGCGCCGGCTCAACCTGGCAGTTCATCCTCCCCGAGCGCTGGCAGCCGAAAGCGGCCAGTTGAGCGTGCAACGGCGTCGCTGGCCTTGCAAATCTTCACTTTCGACGGCGCAACACCTCGGGTTGAATTTGTATAATCACTTAACAGGTAGCGGCTTGCAAAAAACGGACTGGGTGTGGCACAGGGACTGCGTAACAGGCGGAAAACCACCTGTTGCATGATTATCAAAGCCAAACGTTTTCCCCGCGCACTCGCCCACCGAGCACGCAATCAGGTACAAACCATCCTCTGGTCACGGCTCGACCGGTGCCTCAAGCAGAGCGGCCAGCCCTCCGTGCTCGACGATGACGAAGCGGAGTTCGAGCGCCTGCAGGCCGAGTTCCCCGAAAAGCCCGCCTACGGCTACGACCCCGCCAGCGTCTGGACGCGCGCCTCACAACGCGGCATGGCCATCCTCGCCGCCGCCCAAGAAGCCGAGGTCAAGCCGCGCCGCATTCTCGAGGCGGGCTGCGGCGATGGCTCGCTGGGGTTTTGGCTGACGCACGCCGGTTGCGAGCACGTCCAACTGACCGACCTCGAAGATTGGCGGCACGACATCAGCAAGCACCTGCCCTTTGCCGAGGCCGCCCTCGAAGCGGGGCTGCCCTTCGAGGATGACAGCTTCGATGTGGTCGTCACCTTCAACTCCTTCGAGCACTTCCGCGACCCCGCGGCCTGCCTGCGCGAGCTGCTGCGCGTGACCCGTCCCGGCGGTCTGCATTACCACGACTTCTGCCCGCTTTACAACAGCGCCTGGGGTCTGCACGCCTATCGCTTCTTCCGTTTCCCCTACCCGCAGTTCCTCTTCAGCAAGGCCTTTTTAAAAGACAAGATCGAAGAGATGCGCGCCTGTGCCACCGGCAAGTGCAGTCCGCCGCCCTACGTCAACGGCTGGGCGGCGCGCGCCTTCGACCGACTCTTCCGCGTGGTGGGCGACCCCCTGCCCGGCTCCGGGCGCACCTACGGGCAGGCGCAGGCCAGCTTTGTCAACCGCTACCTGCCGGCCTTTCGGGGTCGCGCCCTCACCGCCGACGAACTTTGCACCCACGGCTACATCGCTCGCTTTACTGCGGCCTAACCCACCCAAGACATGGCACTCGCCGTCCATCCACCTCGAGTCTGGACTCACAAGCCAGACACCCAAACCGCCCAGCCCATGCGTCGCGTTGTCGGAGAAGCTACCTTCACCACCGATAAAAAAGACTGGATGCCCGCCACCTTCGAACTCGGACTGGTCTCGGTTATCATCCCTCTTTACAATCGACCCCAGCTGATTATCGAATCGCTGGACTCGCTGCGCAAGCAGACCTACCGACCCATCGAAGTCTGCGTGGTCGACGACGGCTCGGGCGACGACTCTCTCGACCGCCTGGAGGCCTGGGCAAAGATTTACGAGCGCGAAGACTTTCGTATCATCACGCGGCGTCAGCACAATCAGGGCGCCCCGGCGGCGCGCAACCACGGCGTCCGCCTCTCGCAGGGCGAGTTCATCATGTTCATGGACTCGGACGACACCCTCGAACCCCAGGCGCTCGAATGGGCAGTCGAGCGCCTGCAGGCCAACCCGGCTGACCCCTTTGTATATTTCCGGGTGCAGGTCGGCGACGAGCACCTGCGCCCCATCTGCAACTGGACAGTCGGCCAGCCTTACGAGAACGACGAGGGCGACGTCACCCGCTACCTCTGGCACACCATGGGGCCCGTTTATCGCCGCCGCGTCGTGCGCGAGGTCGGCCCCTGGTCGACCTGGCTGCGCGGCTCGCAGGACTGGGAATACGCGGCGCGCGTCAAGCTGGCGGGCTTTCGCGGACACTTCGACAAGCGGATCAGCGGCACCTGGCGACACCACAAAGGGCCGCGCATCGGGGCGCAAAAGTTCCGCTATGACTACGTTCTGGCGGTCGAACAAGCCTGCGAAAGGGTGCGCGACATCGCCGCCGAGCAGGACGAACTGAACCCGCGCGTGGCGAAGACCCTCGCCCGCCGCCTTCTCATACACGCCCTCGAACTGGGTCAAAACAAGCGCATCACCGACCGCAACCGCTTTGTCCAAACCGCAAGTGACCTGCCAGTAAAAGACATGCCCACCCGCCTCCTCACGCGCCTCTTGCAGCTCAACCCCAGCGCCACATTGGATCGTGTCTTCTACCGCGCCCTCAAGCGCAAGGGCTGACCGTCGGGCAAACCCGTCAGATTTTAATCCCCTGAGGTTGTGGATATTCTTGCTGCCAGAAAGGGTGGAAGCAAGAGGATTTCCCAGGGTGTGTCGGGTGCAGGTTGAGTGGGGTGTTCGTTGTAGTTTGCACACTACAACTACAGCTTTTACGAAAAGAGGCGCAGCGAACACCTTTTTTTCTTCTGGCGGCGAGCCCCCCTCGGGGGGCGTTGGGAGGAAAGCTGCTTTCGCAGCTTTGCAAGTCTACTGCGATCCAAGACCTTGAGTAATTCTAGGCGCTGGGAATCCAATAAAGGGTCAACATCTGACGGGTCAGTTCCGAGTAGGCGGTTATACTCGCTTGTGGCCAATCGCAAGCAGTTCGTATTCGTCGAGCGACAGGGGACGAATGCCCCAGTTTTCCGCTGTGCCGCCACCGATGTGGTCGGCAGT
>CAYQTM010000199.1:0-4392 GCA_964420355.1 uncultured Opitutales bacterium | reverse complement strand
CAGGCTGTCGCTGCTGATCTTCAACCGCGCCGCCGCTTCCGCCGCATGGCTCCGATCTTTCCACAAAATCGCCGCGCAGCCCTCGGGCGAGATCACCGAATAATAGGCGTGCTCGAACATCAGCACCCGATCGGCTACCCCAATCCCCAGCGCGCCACCCGAGCCGCCCTCGCCAATCACCGTGGCGATAATCGGCACGCGCAGCCCCGCCATCTCGCGAATATTCACCGCAATCGCTTCCGCGACGTGCCGCTCTTCCGCCCCGATACCGGGGTAGGCTCCGGGTGTATCGATCAGCGTCAGAATCGGCATCCCGAACTTTTCCGCCATCTGCATCAGCCGCAGCGCCTTGCGATACCCTTCCGGATGCGCACAACCGAAATTGCGCTTTAAATTCTCCCGCGTATTGCGCCCCTTCTGCTGCCCAATCACCATGATCGGGCGCTGCTCAAACCAGGCAATTCCGCCGACCATCGCCGCATCATCGCGAAACCGCCGGTCGCCATGCAGCTCCTGAAAACCCGTGAAAAGCCGCTTGATATAATCGAGCGCATAGGGGCGCTGCGGATGCCGCGCTATCTGAATCCGCTGCCAGGGCGTCAGATTCCGGTAAATCTCCCCGCGCGTCCGTTCGATCTTCTCTTTGATCGACTCGATATCGGTACTCATATCCACATTGGAATCCTGCGAAACCTGCCGCAGCACCTGCAACTGCTTCTCCATTTCCAGGATCGGCTTCTCAAAGTCCAATGATATGATGTTTTCGCTCATGCCGGCACAGCCCCAATGGCTTAACGAGGAGCTTATCAGCCCAAGTCTGCCAATGTCAACCCGGACTGCCTCCCGCAAACAAGTCACAAGTTAGAAGTCTGAATGCAGAAGCCCTGGCGTTGGGTGACGTTACGGCTTTGCAAATTTGTCGGAAAGCCGTCACATTGGCGCAAATGGAGCCAGAGACAGAGGTCATTGTTGTGGGGAGCGGGATCGCCGGGTTGAGCTTTGCGCTCAAGGTGGCGCGTCGGGGGTATCGGGTGCGGATCATCACCAAGAAGGATCAGGCGGAGTCCAATACCAACTACGCCCAAGGCGGGATCGCCAGCGTGACCAGCCAGACTGACGACTTCGAGATGCACGTGCGCGACACGCTGGAGGCGGGCGACGGGCTGTGCGATGAGGCGGTGGTGCGCGAGATCGTGCGCGGCGGCCCAGAGCGGATCGAGGAGCTGATCGGGATGGGCGTGGGCTTTACGCAGCTCGGCGACGGGCGCGTGTCGCTGCACAAGGAGGGCGGGCACAGCAAGCGCCGCATCCTGCACGTCAAGGACATCACCGGCAAGGCGATCGAGGAGGCGATGCTGGCCGAGGTGGCGCGCGAGCCGCGCATCGAAATCCACGAGCACAGTGTGGCGATCGACCTCATCACGGCGCGCAAGCTCGACCCCGAGGCGCCCAGCGACCGCGTGCTGGGACTTTACGCGCTCGACGCCCGCACCCGCCGCGTGCACACCTTTCCGGCGCGGGCAGTGCTGCTCGGCACGGGTGGGGTAGGGCGGGTTTACCAGTTTACCACCAACCCCGAGATCGCGACGGGCGATGGCATCGCGATGGCCTACCGGGCGGGCGCGGCGGTGGCCAATATGGAGTTCATCCAGTTTCACCCTACCACGCTCTATTCGAGCGACAGCAAGCGATTCCTCATCTCGGAGGCGGTGCGTGGCGAGGGCGCGATTCTGCGGCTGCCCGATGGCACGGCTTTCATGGAGCGCTTTCACCCCAGCAAGGATCTCGCGCCGCGCGATGTGGTGGCGCGCGCCATCGACAGCGAGATGAAGCGCCTGGGCGCGGATCATCTCTGGCTCGATATTACCCACCTCGATGAGGCCACCCTGCGCGACCGCTTTCCGACCATTTACGAGCAGTGCCTCAATCAGGGGATCGACATGGCGCTCGACTGGATCCCGGTCGTCCCGGCGGCGCACTACCTCTGCGGCGGGGTCGAGACCGATACCAGCGGGCGCACTGGGTTGCCGGGCTTGTTTGCCTGTGGCGAGGTGGCCTGCACGGGCTTGCACGGCGCCAACCGTCTGGCCAGCAATAGCTTACTGGAGGCGGTGGTGCTCGCCAGCAAGGGCGCCGAGGTAGTCGACGCCTACTTGAAAACCCCCGCCGACGCCTGCCCGACGCTCCCCGACTGGAAGGACGGCGACGTGCAGGACTCCGACGAGCGCGTGGTGCTGGCGCACAATTGGGACGAGCTGCGCCGCGCCATGTGGGACTACGTCGGCATCGTGCGCACCACCAAGCGCCTCGAACGCGCCCGCGCCCGCATCGACCGGCTCGCCGCCGAGATCGACGACTACTACTGGAACTTCAAGGTCGAACCCGAGCTGATCGAGCTGCGCAACATGGTCGAAGTCGCCGGCCTTATCGTCCGCTGTGCCCTCCAGCGCAAAGAGAGCCGAGGCCTCCACTACACCCTCGACTACGAACGCCACGCCCTCCAGCCGCGCAACAGCAGACTCATCCGCGAATAACGCCGAGCCGATTTCACTACGAATCTCACAAATCCCCACGAATCTCTTTGCTTGAGGCGGGCGTAAGGACAAGGCCGAGATTCGCGGAGATTTGTGCGATTCGTAGTTCTTTTTATTCTGCAGCACAGTTGCTGGTGACAGCCTGCTCAATTTGGCGTGAATCCAGCATCACCGTAAGGATGCCTTCATCGAAACAGACGCGGCGGCAGGAGCGTGGACGGTCGGCTGGCTCGCACACAGAGAGCAGTGGGCGGCGCGATGCGCGCACTGAGGGTCGCACGCGGCGGGCGGCAGGCTACCCGCCGACCCGGCGTCGTCGGCTGCGCTCGACTCGTGAATACACCGGGCAGGCGCAGCGCAGCCTGACGCGGTTTCGTGCAGGAACCATGCTGGCGGTGGCACTCACGGCGCTCGCGTTCATGATCTTCGGGCTCGCGCCCATCGAGCTGGTTGGCCAGAGCGCGGCATCCCCGCCACCCGCCGAAGAAGCGCCGCCCGAGCCGCTGCTTACCTCCGATGCCGACACCGCCGAGTCGATCCGCCAGGCGCAGACCACGCTCGGCGACCTCTTCGCCAGCCTGATGGCGCTCCTCCCGCGCATCGCGGTCGGGCTGATCGTCATCGTGGTTGCGGGGCTGCTGGCCAAGCTGATCGCCCTCACCCTCCGCAGGTTTGCCCGACGGTGGCGCAAGGTCGACGCCTTCATCGCCCTGAGCAACATCGTTATTTACCTGCTCGCCATCGGCGCGGCGCTCAGCGTGATAGCCGGCGACGCGCGCGCCCTGGTCGGCTCGGTCGGCCTGGCCGGGCTGGCGCTCTCCTGGGCCTTGCAGACCCCGATCGAAAGCGTGAGCGGCTGGCTGCTCAACTCCTTCCGCAGCTACTACCGCACCGGCGACCGCATCGAGGTCGGCGAGGTAATGGGCGATGTCTATCGCATCGACATGCTCACCACCACCGTCTGGGAGATCGGCGACCCGGACAAGGCGGTGCAGGGTGCCCAGCCCACCGGCGCGCTGATCACCTTCCCCAACTGGGAAGTGCTGCGAACCAATATCATCAATTACACCCGCGACTTCCCCTACGTCTGGGACGAGGTGACCATCGGCGTGGCCAACGAAAGCGACCTCCAGCACTCGCTCAAAACGATCAAGGCAGTCGCCGACCGCGAGCTCGCCGAGGCGATGGCCAAACCCGCCCAACGCTATGCGGAGCTGCTCCAGCGCCAGCGCCTCGACTCCGACGTCGACGCCGAACCCAAAGTTTACCTCTCACTGACCGACGCCTGGACGAACATCGTCGTTCGCTATCTGGTTGGCGCACGGACGCGCCGCTCAGTCTCAAGCCGCCTGCTGCTGGCGGTCGCCGAGGAGACGGCCAAACCCGAGCACAAGGGGCGCATCATCCCCTCTCTGCCCCGCCAGCAGGTCGATCTCGTGAAAAAAGAAGCGCAAAAGCGCCCTGAATAGGGCAGTAGGGCAGGGGCGGGGTCACGGATTCGCGGAGATTTGCGCGATTCGTAGTTCTCTTGCATTTACGGGCGTTGCGGGTGCGCGATGGGGCTTGCAATGATTTTGCAATGCGTTAGAACAGTGAGGTGCGCGTATCGGTTTTAGTTGAGGCGAGCGAGAGCTTGTTGCGGCGGTTGCAGAGCTTGGGTCTGCGCCTGCCGCTTGCTCGGCTGGATCGAATTTCCTGTCTCGACGCCCAGCGTGGCTATCTGGTCTATCTGGTGATGGCCGATCTGCCCGACTCTGACGTATGGAGCGAGATGCCGGTCGAACTGTCGCCCGCCAGCCGCTTTTATCCTGTGGTCTGGCACGGGGTGGATACTCTTCTGGTGATTCTGTCTGCCACC
>CAYQTM010000198.1:0-4409 GCA_964420355.1 uncultured Opitutales bacterium | reverse complement strand
TGCTGGTAAATGTTTGCGAGCGATTCGTAGTCGGCTGCCTGATAAAATTGGCCACCCGTCATCTTGGCGATTTCGTTAAGCGGGTGATCGAGCACCTTTTCGGGGCGCAGGCGACGGTAGTCGAGAATTTCGATGGGATAAACGCGCATCCCTTCGTCGGCGGCGAGGCGCGCGGCAGCTATCGGCGGCACGCCGGTATTGCTCAGGCCGTCGCTCACGACCACCATGATTTTCGTCTCGGTCTCCGTCTTCTTCAGCGCGTCGATGGCAGCCACCATAGCAGAGCCGATTGCCGTGCCGCCCTTGGTTTCGACCTCCCCCATCATCTCGGTGACAAAATCGTGGTCGGAAGTGAGCGGGCTGATTAAATAGGGGTCGCGCGCAAAGCCAATTACACCGATGCGGTCGCGCTCGCGGTTTTCGATAAAGTCATGCACCGCCTTGTTGAGCGCCGTGAGCCGGCTGACGGCTTGGCCTTCGAGGAAGAAATCTTCCCAATCCATCGACTTGGAGTAGTCGAGCACCAGCATGATATCGATGCCCTCGTTTTCCTCGAATTCCTGGCCTTTCTCCAAGCGCGGCTGCGCCAGCGCCGCGATCAGTAACCCAAGCGCCAGCAGCCGCATCGGCAGGCGAAAGCCCCCAAAGCCGAGGCGCGGCTTGCGGATGCCGACGTGCATCAGACCCACGGTAGAGTGGCGGATCGCCGCCGGGCGGCTGCGCCCTTTGAAAAAGAAGGGAATGAAGATCAGCAGGAGCAAGCCCCATAGCCACAGGGGCTCGGCAAACTCGAAGGTCGCGAGCTTGGCCTGCAGGGTTTCCCAGTTGATATCGAGCCAGTCCATTGCTTAACGTTTTCCAGAGGCGGTGGCGAGCGCCTCGGCTTGAGCGGCTTCGGCCTCTTCCCGCTCGGCGGCCTCGGGATCGGGGATCGGGGTGCCGGGCAGGAAGGGGTTGATGGCCTCCGGCTCCGCTGCCTCGGTGGGCTTGGCCTTTTGCCGACGATAGACCACCTTCACCAGTTCGACAGCGGTTTGGTGAAAAGTTTCCAAAGTTTGATCGCTGGTCGCACCGCCCGCGTAGCGGATTTTGTCGCACTGTTGAAGGTAGTCTTCCAGCCAACTGCGCTGGGTTTCGTCCAGCACATTGAGCAGGCGCGTGGCCTCCAGAAACTCGCGGCTGGTCTGCGCCGCCGAGTCGATCTTGAAGACGCGCTGAAAGAAGTCGCGCAGGATGCGGTTGCAGCGCAGGGTGAACCAGAACGCGCCGCGCTCCGGCCACTGCGCCTTGGCGCGCTTGAAGGCTTTCAGCGCAGCAGCCTTGGCGGTCGGCCCGCGCTTGATGCGCCGGCGCATAATCCAGACCAGCAGCGCGAGTACGGCCAGCACGCCCAGCGCAATCAGCCCCACCTCGATGTAATCCTGCCAGATGAAGGGGCGCGGCGGGTGGACAAATTCGTTGGCCTCGATGATATCCTTAGCCACGGCGCCTCCGGTCGTTGCGCGAGTGGAAGAAATTCTCCAGATCGCGTTCGTAGGGTTTACTGGTCGTCACCTCGATCAGGTCGATCCCGATCCGCACGAAAAAGTCGCGGATATTCTCCATGTGCGAGGCAAAGCTCTGCTCATAGAGCCGCCGATACTTGGGGCTGCCGCTGTTGAACTCCACCAGTCGCCCCGTCTCGGCGTCCTCGAAAGTAATCCAGCCCGCCGCGGGGATGCGCTCCTCGATAGGGTCGCGCACGTGCACCGCGATGACGTCGTGCTTGCCCGCCGTGATCTTGAGCGAGCGCTCGATGTCGTCCTCCAGAAAGTCGCTGATGAGAAACACGATACTCGTGCGCGGCGTCACCTGATTGAGGTAGCGCAGCGCCTCGTTGGTATCGGTGCCCTTGCCCTCGGGCTCGTGGAACAGAATATCGCGCACCACGCGCAGGACGTGACTGCGCCCCTTGCCCGGCGCGACGTGCTTTTCGACGTGGTCGGTGTAGAGGATCAGCCCGACGCGGTCGTTGTTGCGGATGGCCGCAAAGGCCAGCACCGCCGCGATCTCCGCCGCCATCTCGCGCTTGGAGCGCAGCACCGAGCCAATCTCGCCCGAGCTGCTCAGGTCGACCACGATGTTCACCGTCAGCTCGCGCTCTTCCTTGAACACCTTTACATGCGGGTGATCCATCCGCGCCGTCACATTCCAGTCGATATGGCGCACGTCGTCGCCCTCGGCATACTCGCGCACCTCGTCGAAGTCCATCCCCTTGCCCTTGAAGGTGGACTGGTATTCGCCGGCAAAAATATCCTGCGCCTTCCGGTTGGTCGAGATCTCGATGTTCCGGATTTTTTTGATCAGCTCTGGGGGTATCTCAGACATATCGCTCCATGCGTGCGCCCTGCGGGGCTATTTGGGTTCAAGCGGCGGTGCCGATCATGGCACGGGCACCCGCTTGAGCAGGATGTCGATGATGTCGTAGCTGGTCATATTCTCGGCCTCGGCCTCGTAGGAGGTGAGGATGCGGTGGCCGAGAATGCCCTTGGCAATCGCCTTGATGTCGTCCGGCACCACGTAGGCACGGCCTTGCAGGAAGGCCTGGGCGCGACAGGCGAGGGTCAGGTTGATCGTGGCACGCGGCGAGGCACCGTAGCGGATCAGCTCGGCCAGCCGCTTGTCGACCATCTTGGGGTGGCGCGTAGCAATGACCAGATTGACGATGTATTGCTTGATCTGCTGCGAAACGTAGATGTGCTCGACCAGCTCGCGCAGGTTCTTGATGTCCTCGGGGGTCAGCACCTGATCGAGCTGGGGCTTGGCGCCCTTGTTGGCGATAAATTCGAGAATCTCCATCTCCTCCGTCGCCGTGGGGTAGTCGATGAAGACTTTGAGCATGAAGCGGTCGACCTGCGCCTCGGGGAGCGGATAAGTGCCCTCCTGTTCGACCGGGTTTTCAGTCGCCAGCACGAGGAAGGGATCTTCCAGCTTGTAAGTCTTGTCGCCCAGCGTTACCTGATGCTCCTGCATGGCCTCCAGCAGCGCACTCTGCACCTTGGGCGGGCAACGGTTGATCTCGTCCGCCAGCAGGATGTTGCAGAAGATCGGCCCGAACTTGGTCGTGTATTCCTGCGTCCGCGGATTGTAAATCATCGTCCCCAGCACGTCCGCCGGCAGCAAGTCCGGCGTGAACTGCACGCGGCTGAACTTGGCCGAGATACAACTGGCCAGCGCCTTCACCGTAGTCGTCTTGGCCAGACCCGGCACGCCTTCGAGCAGCACGTGCGAGTTGGTCAAAAACCCGATGAAGAGGCTGTCGATCAGCTCGCGCTGACCCACCACCGCCTGGGCAATTTCATCGCGCGCCCGCTGAATATAGGGCGAGGCCGCCTCGACCTGAGGCTCCAGCTCGGCAATATAATCCGCCGCCTCCTCGGGCGCCACGGGCACTGCGGCACCTTCGCCGGAGTAGGGATCGGTTTCGGGACGCTCGCCGACGCGCAGCACGCTTTCGTCGTCATCCCCGGACTGGACTTTTATGCGTTTTTTCATGGGGCAGGATGGCGCAAGAAAAGCATCACCCTCGCGCCGATACAAGAATAATCACACCGGCAGCCAGTCTTTACAAGTGCTTTACTTTGAGGGCGTCTCGCGGTAGTTATGGAGCGTGGAATCGGTATCGGTGCCCATTCGTGCAGAGATTGCCCCCCTTGAACCCAAGGACAGGGAGGCGCGGGAACGCTTTGTGTCGATCGAAGACTTTTCGTTTTTTTACGGGAAAAAGCCCGTGCTGCAAAACTTGAATCTGGCCATCCCGCGCGAGAAGGTCACCGCCTTCATCGGCCCCAGCGGCTGCGGCAAAAGCACCCTGCTGCGCTGCATCAACCGCATGAACGACCTGGTCGACGAGGCGCGCCACGAGGGCACCATCAAGATCGGCGGACAGAGCATCTACGCGTCCAGCATGGAGCCCACCGCCCTGCGCCGCCGCGTCGGCATGGTCTTCCAGCGCTCCAACCCCTTCCCCAAGTCCATCTACGAAAACGTGGTTTACGGGCTGCGGGTCAACGGCGTTCGCAAAAAGAGCCTGCTCGACGAGACCGCCGAGCGCTGCCTGCGCGACGCCGCCCTCTGGGACGAGGTAAAGCACCGCCTGCACGAAAACGCCCTGCGGCTCTCCGGCGGTGAGATGCAGCGCCTCTGCATCGCCCGCGCCATCGCCACCCAGCCCGAAATCCTCCTGATGGACGAGCCCTGCGGCGCCCTCGACCCCATCGCAACCGGGCGCATCGAGGAACTCATCACCCAGCTCAAGCAAAAGTTCACCGTCATCATCGTCACCCACAACATGCAACAAGCCGGGCGCATCTCCGACGAAACCGCCTTCTTCTACGGCGGACGCCTCATCGAGCACCGCCCCACCGAAG
>CAYQTM010000197.1:0-4426 GCA_964420355.1 uncultured Opitutales bacterium | reverse complement strand
ACCTTTGAACTTTGAACTCAAGCCCAGAGAAGCCTTGCGGTTTGGCCAGAAGCGCAGATAGGCAGGGTGCGCGGTATGCTTGAGTTTCTCGAAAGGGCTGGATTGTTTGTGTGGCCGCTGGCGGGGCTCTCGCTGCTGGCGGTGTTTGTCATTGTCGAGCGGCTGCTGGCGCTGCGTCCGGGGCGGATTATGCCGCGCTCGCTGGTCGAGCAGTTGATCGCGGGTTCGATCGACCGCACTGGTGCCGATTTGACGACGGCGGGCGGGCGGATTCTTGCTTTTTTTCGGCGTAACAACCCCGATGCCGAAGGGCTGAAGGCTTATGCTCAGCTCGAAATCACGCGCATGGAGCGGGGGATGTTTCTGCTCGACATCGTGATCGCCGCCGCGCCCCTGCTCGGGCTGCTTGGCACGGTGACCGGGCTGGTCAGCGTGTTTTCCAACTTTTCGCCGGAGACGGGGATGCCCGATCCCGGCGCCTTCATTCAGGGGATCGGCCTGGCGCTGACCACCACTATTCTTGGCCTCGCCATCGCTATTCCGGCGCTGATCGGCAACGCCTACCTCAACCGGCGGGTCGATAACCTCGCGGCGCGGGTGAATGTGGCGGTCGAGCGCCTGCTCGACTTGCATCGACGCGGGGTGCCGATCGGCCCGCAGAACCCGCCGCCCACACCGGAGCGCTGAGATGGAAGTGCGCCGCTCCAGTCGCCGCAAGGCCGAGATCAACATCGTGCCGCTGATCGATGTGCTGACGGTTTTGCTCTTTTTTCTGCTGGTGACCATGCAGTTTCGCAATGTCAACGTGCTGAATATTCAAGTGCCGGAGATCGAGACGGCGGGGCAGAATGAGTTTTCGCAGCAGATCGAGATCGCGATCAACGAGGCGGGCGAATTTTTCCTGAACAACCAGCCGGTGACGCGCGAGGCACTGGAGGAGGCGCTGCAACTGGCCGGGGATGTTGCGCGGGAGCAGCCGGTGCTGGTGATCGCCGACGAGGATACGCCGCTGCACAACGTCACCTGGGTGATGGACGCCTGCCGCCGTAACAACTTGGAAGATTTCCGCCTCCAGTCGCGGTAGCCTTACGTGGCGGAGGCAAGGGCAGGCTCGGGCACGTCGTCCTCGGTTGGTGGGTCGATCCATTTGCCGTGCTCGCGGATGAGGTCGACCAGGCGGTCGACGGCCTCGGCCTCGGGGACGTTGTATTTGACGGGCGTTTTGCCCACGTAGAGGTTGACCTTGCCGGGCGCGCCGCCGACGTAGCCGAAATCGGCGTCGGCCATCTCGCCCGGGCCGTTCACGATGCAGCCCATCACCGCAATGGTGACGTTTTTGAGGTGGCCGGTTTTCGCGCGGATGGCCTGAGTGGTGGTTTGGAGGTCGAAGAGGGTGCGCCCGCAACTGGGGCAGGCGACAAATTCGGTTTTCGAGATGCGCGCCTTGGCTCCCTGCAAGACCCCGTAAGCGAGATTGGCGGCTTTGAAGAGGTCGGGCTCGGCCTCGATGCTGAGCAGGTCGCCGAGGCCATCACAGAGAAGGGCACCGCTGAGGCTGCTGGCTTCGAGGAGGTGCGCCGTGTAAAAATCGTCCTCGGGCTGGATGGCGAGCGCGGGCGTGTTGCGAATCCAGAGCGGCGCACGCAGGCCGAGGCGGCGGGCGGTGTCGGCCAGGCGGCGGTAGCTGCCCAACGGGTGCAGGCTGGGTTGCGGCGCGGACTGGGTGAGGAGCAGGCGACGACGCGCTACCTCGTCGAGGGCGGGCATGAGGGATGGCAGCGCCTCGGCAGTGGTGTCGAGCGCCAGCGTGTGCTTGTGCAGGGCGGCAAAGTGCGCCCATTGGCGGATCGCCTGAGCATCCTCGGCGGCAAAGCGGCGAACCCAGAGCAGGCTGGGCTTGCTCGGAAAATCGGTGCTCGGCAGGTCGCCCGGCAGGCAGTCGGCGGGCACTTCGAGCGCCACGCAGGGCAGCGCATCCCCTACCCTATTGATAAAGCGCATCGCCAACTGGAGCGCGTCCGCCGACTCCAGCCTCAGCAGCAGCGCCTCGATCCGGTTGTCTTTCAAGCGCTTCTGGGTTGCCCGCACTGCGGCCTCGAGCGCCGCCGCGTCCCCGAGCGGCAGGTGCGCCCGGACGATCACGCGCGGCGGCTGATTGGACGAGGTGACCAACCCCGGCGCGAGTGTGACTGCCTGGGTCTCGCGCTTCTGGTAGTCAAAGGGGTCGATGCCGTCGAGCGCTGGCCCGGTATCGGGCAGCCGCGCGTTCTCCTCCCAGAGGCGCATGGCACGCGCAGCCAAATCGCGCGCCACCGGGATTTCATATACCGGATCCTCAGTCAGCGAGACGCGAATCGTGTCGCCCAGACCGTCATAGAGCAGCGTGCCGATCCCGACCGCGCTCTTGATCCGCCCGTCCTCGCCGTCGCCGGCCTCGGTCACACCCAAGTGCAGCGGGTAGCGCATGCCTTCCTCGGTCATCTTGGCGACCGCCAGACGGTAGGCCTCGATCATCACCTTGGGGTTGCTGGCCTTCATCGAGAGCACGATGTCGTGAAATCCGTGGCTCTCGGCGATGCGAATGAACTCGAGGGCGCTCTCGACCATCCCGAGCGGCGAGTCGCCGTAGCGGTTCATAATGCGGTCGCTCAGCGAGCCGTGATTGGTGCCGATGCGCATGGCGCGCCCCAGCTCTTTGCAGCGCTTGACCAGCGGGGAAAAAGTCTCGTGCAGACGCTGCAACTCGCTCTCGTATTGGTCGTCGGTGTATTCTCGAGTCTTGAATTTCTTGCGGTCGGCGTAGTTGCCGGGGTTGACCCGGACTTTTTCAACGTGCTCGACGGCCTCCATCGCGGCGGAGGGCGTGAAATGGATGTCGGCGGCCAGCGGCACGTCGATGTGCGCGGCGTCGAGCTGGCGGCGGATGTCGCCGAGTGCGCGGGCGGCCTTGGTGCTGGGGGCGGTGATGCGCACGAGCTGGCGGCCGACCTCGGCCAGCGCGATGGCCTGGCGCACGGTGGCGTCGACATCGAGCGTATCGGTGGTTGTCATCGACTGCACCACGATGGGCGCGTCGCCGCCGATGGTCACCTTACCGACCGGCACGGGGCGGGTGCGCCAGCGGGTCGCCCGAAAGCGCGAGTGACAGTAAGCAGCAGCGAGGGACTGGGAGGCAGCGGGTGTCATCACGAATCGCACTTTATCCAAAAAAACGGCGGCGCGCAAAGGCTCGCTTGGGATTCTTGGCTTGTTTGGCTTTTTTCCGCTTATTTACAAAAAATTAGCGCGCCTCGAAGCGCCCGTCGGCGTGCTTGGCGATGAGGCGCTTGAGCTCGAGGAGCATGAGGGTGGAGGCGACCTCGTGGGCGGGCATCTGAAGGCGGTCGGTGATGGTGTCGGCGGGGAGGATGCTGCCGTCGCTGAGGGTGCCGAGCACGCGCTCCTCGGTGGGCGAGAGCTTGGGGCGCTCGCGGGCGGCGGTCTGCGCCTCGGTCTCGGGGGCGTCGAAGCTGAACTCGGTCTGCCCACGGAAGTCCAGCTCTTCGAGCACATCGTCGGCGCAGGTGACGAGGCTGGCACCCTCGCGGATGAGCCGGTGGCAGCCGCGACTGGAGGCCTGATCGATGCGCCCCGGCACCGCAAATACAGAGCGATTCTGATCGGCGGCATAACGCGCCGTAATGAGGCTACCGCCGCGCAGATCGCTCTCGACCACAATCACCGCCTTGCACAACCCCGCCACGATCCGGTTGCGCAGTGGAAAAGTGGTCTTGGAAGCCGGGTGGCCAAACGGGAACTCGGAGAGCACCGCGCCGGATTCGCAAATGCGCTCGTAAAGCGGGCGATGCTCGGGCGGGTAGATGATGTCGATGCCACTGCCGAGGAGGGCGAGCGTGAGGCCATCGTTGTCGAGCGCGCCCTCGTGGGCAAAGGCGTCGATGCCGCGCGCCATGCCGCTGACCACCCCGACGCCTTGGCGCGCGAGGTCGCCCGCCAGCTTTTTCGCCGTGCGCTGGCCGTCGAGCGTGGCGCGGCGGCTGCCGACAATCGCCACCAGCGGGCGGTCGATGCGCTGGACACTTCCGCGCCAGTAGAGAGCGATGGGCGGGTCGTAAATCTCGCGTAGCACCTCGGGGTAATCGTCATCGAACACCGTGAGGAAGCGCACCCCGTGGCGCTCCAGCAGGGACTCTTCCCGCTCGATGTCGAAATGCTGTCTCCAGCCGACAATAGTCGCCGCCATGCGCTCGCCGATGTCGGGCACCCGCACCAGCGCCTTGCCGGAAGCGCCGAGAATGGCCTGTGGGGTTTCAAAGACGGAGAGCAGGCGCTTGAGCTTGATCGGCCCCATGCCAGGCAGGGCGTTGAGCGCCATAAGTGCCTGGCGCTCGGTGAGTTGGGTGGCTTGCATGGTCAGCGGGAGCCG
>CAYQTM010000196.1:0-4434 GCA_964420355.1 uncultured Opitutales bacterium | reverse complement strand
TTTTTGTTTGCAAGTTTATGGAGATCAGCAGCTTGCACGGATGGGACAGGCTCTAGTTAAGTGTTTATCTGGCTGGGGCTTTAGTCGAGCATGGACACCTCAGCGGTGGCCTCGGGCAGGGGAGCCTCACTGGCGCGGGTGCTGTCGATCAGGGCTTTAATCTGCCCTTGGATCATCGCGTTTGCGCGAGTTTTCACATGAGCCGCCATATCGGCGTATTGCTCGGACTGAATTTCAGCCGCCATAGGCTCTGCCCAGTGGTCAGTGTCACCAAAAGCGATGACCTCGAATCCCGGGTGCAGCGTGTTCGGCTGGGCAAATGGATCGGTATCTGCGTCCGTGCTGGCAGCAAAGGCGGTCGAGACCATTCCAAGGATGATAAGAAATGAAGTAATTGGGGTTTTCTGTAACATAACCGTAACATTAATGTCACTTTTGACATAATTCAAGCAAATTACATCGAAAGTGCGTTGAAAAGAGAGGGGTTCGCAGGGCTACAAGTCGCCAACGTTAAGGAAAACTCAAGGGGGCGGCGGCACGAGCGTAACAGCCGCATTTCCGCAGCCCTTCAGGCCATTATTCAGGAATAGATTGGCGGCAGTGTCGCAAACCTGCGGTTCTGCCTTGCTTCGATCGGGCAGATGCGCTTGTCTTCACCGCTCTATGCCGGATATCAATACCGCGTCCTACAAACCCTTTCTGGGCAAGCTCGTCGAGTCGAGCCAAGCTATCATTCTGCCCTTCTTTGGCAGCGAATCGCTCGAAGTCGAGACCAAGAGCGATTCGACACCGGTGACCATTGCCGACCGCAAGGCGGAGGAGGTCATGCGCTCACTGATTAAGAGCGCCTACCCCAGGCACGGGATCGTGGGCGAAGAAATGGGTGAGGAGAACCCCGACGCCGAGTTCGTCTGGGTGCTCGATCCCATCGACGGCACCAAGTCCTTTGCGGCAGGCATCCCGCTCTTTGGCACGCTCATCTGCCTGAAATATCAGGGGAAGCCCATTCTTGGGGCGATCAATCAGCCGGTGCTCAAACAGTGCGTGATCGGCGACGAAAACGGCACGACGCTCAACGGCAAGCCCGTGCGGGTGAGCCAGACCGAGCGCATCGAAGACGCCCTCCTGCTGACCACCGACTGCCTCCGCCCACAGGACTATAAAGACGGGCCGGCCTTCGACCGAATGGCGCGCCGCTGCCACATGTTCCGCACCTGGGGCGACGCCTACGGCTACCTGATGCTGGCCACCGGGCGCGCCGACATTATGACCGACCCGATTCTCGCCGAGTGGGATTTTGTCGGCAACATCCCCATCATCCGGGGCGCGGGCGGCATCGTCACCAACTGGGAAGGCGGCGACCCCGTCGGCGGCAACTCCATCATCGCTGCCAATCCCAAGCTCCACCCGCTTGTCATGGAAGCGCTGCATGACAAGTAACAAGTCCCAAGTCGCAAGTTAGAAAAGAGTTCTGAGTTCAAAGTTCTGAGTTCTGAGCATGAGGACGAAGATCCTTCGTGCTCCGCAAAGAGAGCAAACCGATCAGGAACCAGCATTATTCACTCGAAGCAATAGCATCCCATCTCGCCCGAG
Source organism: uncultured Opitutales bacterium (assembly GCA_964420355.1). Taxonomy (GTDB): domain Bacteria; phylum Verrucomicrobiota; class Verrucomicrobiia; order Opitutales; family JABSRG01; genus CAYQTM01. The sequence goes on along the minus strand of CAYQTM010000196.1, from coordinate 2,841 downwards.
GCCTTTTCACTTGTGACTTGTGACTTGCGACTTGTTCCTTTCTTGACCAGACAACCTCAGATAGCATTACTTTTCTGCAAAAAAATTATTCTCTTGTAAAGATTGCGTCAAGTTGGTCTGCTGGCTGCTTAAGTTAGTGGAAGGCTCGATTCCGCCCTGGGATCGGGTGAGTTACAAATCGCTACAACACACTAAGAATATGCCTAAATACAAGCTCGAGTATATTTGGCTCGACGGCTACACGCCGGTGCCGAACCTTCGCGGGAAGACAAAAATTGTGGATTCGGAGCCCGCCTCCATCGAGGACTGCCCCGAGTGGGGTTTTGATGGCAGCTCGACCAAGCAGGCCGAGGGTCACGATTCCGACCGCATTTTGAAGCCCGTGGCGCTCTATCCCGACGCTGCGCGCGACAATGGTTTCATTGTCATGTGCGAGGTGATGATGCCCGATGGCGAGCCCCATCCCAGCAACACCCGCGCCACGGTGATCAATGATCCCGGTGCCTGGTTCGGTCTGGAGCAGGAATACTTTTTGTTCCGTGACGGGCGCCCGCTAGGCTGGCCCGAGAACGGTTACCCGGATCCGCAGGGCGAATACTACACCGGCGTCGGCTATAAGTCTGTCGGTGACATCGCCCGCGAGATTGTCGAGGAGCACCTCGAGCTCTGCCTTGAGGCCGGCATCAACCACGAGGGCATCAACGCCGAGGTGGCGAAGGGTCAGTGGGAATTCCAGATCTTCAACAAGGGTTCGCACTCCACGGCGGACGACGTCTGGGTGGCACGCTACCTCCTGATGCGCCTCTGCGAAAAGTATCGCGTATGGGTCGACTGGCGCTGCAAGCCCTTCTCCGGTGACTGGAATGGCTCGGGCATGCACTGCAACTTCTCGACCGAATACATGCGCAACACCGGTGGCAAGGACTATTTCCTCAAGCTGATGGACGCCTTCGAGAAGTATAAGGACGAGCACATCGCTGCATACGGCCCGGACAACCACATGCGCCTGACCGGCCTCCATGAAACCCAGTCGATCGACAAGTTCAGCTGGGGTGTGGCCGACCGCGGTGCCTCCATCCGCGTGCCGCACAGCTTCGTCAAGAACGGCTACAAGGGCTACCTCGAGGATCGCCGACCGAACTCGATGGGCGATCCCTACGCCATTGTGGCGCGCGTGCTCAAGACGATCTCCGAAGTCCCGACTTCGTAATCGCGCGAGTCATCGCCTCCTTTCAAGCGTCCTCCCCAGCCGGGGGGACGCTTTTTTCTTTGTTTGATCGATTGGCAAATCGCGAAAGCTGAGCTAGAATTCATAATCTAAGTTTTGCACCTCTGTCATCTAATTATGTATAACTATAGCTTCACCAAAGACTTGCAGGCGCTCTGGCTCCATGCCGTGCGCCTCTATCAGGAGGGCAGCCGCGAACCCGGCACCTACTTCAGCCCGGCTCAGGTGTCGACGCTCAACGGCATGGGTCTGGGCGTGCAAGAGTTGTATGACTTTGCCGAGGATTTTGTGAAGTATGGCGAGCCGGATTTCGGCACCTGTCTTCTGGTCAACGCGGTGCGGCGCGAGTATTTTCTCGAAGAGCAGGGCGGCGAGCCCAGCGGGCACAAGATCGACATGGCGAGCCTCCCGCCCAAGGATGCGGAGGTGCGCGGGATCGGCTGGCTGCCGCGCCTGCTGCCCAAGGCGCGCGCCAAGTTGCGGGGCGAGATGCCGGACGATCTGATGTATGGCTGCGGCGGCGACCGGCGCTTCTTCAAGACGCACGACATCCACCCCGCCGAGTTCCTCCGCGTGGTCTGGTCGGCGGGCGACAACGACGACGCCATCATTGACTGGGTGCAAAACCGCATCGAGGCGCAGGCGGCTCCGGCGGGCGCGATCTAACTTCCCGTGAGCGCCTGGCCTTTTTCTGAGTTCGCGCCGCTGGTGCGCCCCGAAGACTTCCCGAGCTGGGTTTGCGAGGTCGATGCCGACGTGCTGGTCGTCAACAAGCCCGGCTGGCTGGTCTGCCACCCCTCGAAGGCCGGGCCGTGGTCGAGCCTGGTCGGTGCGGCGCGCGAGTGGTCGGGGGTTGACCCGCTGCATCTGGTGGCGCGGCTGGATCGCGAGACCTCGGGGCTGGTGCTGATGGCCAAGCACAAGGCCGCCGCGCGCCTGTATCAGATGGCCTTTCAGCAGCAGCAGGTGCGCAAGCACTATCTGACCATCCTCGAAGGCGAGCTGCCCGAGCCGGTCGAGGTCAATCAGCCCCTCGCGCGCGACATGGAGAGTCCGGTTTATGTAAAGGTCACCGTGCGCAAGTCCAACAGCGCCAAACGCGCCCGCACTCACTTCCGCCCGCTTCACTCCGGCGGCGGCTTCACGCTCTGCGCGGTGATGCCCCAGACCGGTCGCAAACACCAGATTCGCGCCCACGCCGAGTGGCTGGGGCATCGCGTGGTCGGCGACAAAATTTATGGGTCGGACTCGGCGCTTTATCTCGAATTCATCGAGCACGGCTGGACGGCGCGGCTGGCCGAGCGCCTGCCTCTGCCGCGCCAGGCCTTGCACTGCGCCCGCCTCGACGTCGACAGCGAGAGCCGCAGCGCCAGCCATTTTCTGGGGCTGACCTACCGCGGCGAGACCGCGACGGGCGCCTGGGTGGCCGGGGTCGAGGGCCTCCGCGTCGAGCAGGAGACGGAGATCGAAGGCGTCTCCACCGACCTCCCCCCGCTCGACGAGACGGCGTTCGCCTTCGAGGCGGACGCGGAGCGGCTGCTCGGCCGGGCCTCTCCCGGCCGCTGCCCGCGGCTCGGGCCGGCTTTGGGAGCCGAGGCCGCCCCCCCCCCCCC
>CAYQTM010000195.1:0-4450 GCA_964420355.1 uncultured Opitutales bacterium | reverse complement strand
GGCTTGTCGCTGGGGGCGCAGGAGCGCTCGGCCAGGTCGGGCGACGAACTGACCGAACTGAACCCCTTCACCATCATCGGCACGGGTTCTTCGCGATTTTTAGTGGAATAGGCTTGCCGTGTCGGCAATCTACTCGATAGCTCACTGAGCCGGGTCGGTTTTTTTGGTGCGCTCCCACTTGTGCTCGCGGCCTGATTTGAGGCGCTGGATATTGGCACGGTGGCGCACGAGGATCACGACCGCGATCAGCACCGCAAAGCCCACCTTCGCCGGTGCTGCGCCCAGTGCCAGCGCGAGCAGGGGCAGCGCCAGCCCCATCAGGATGGAGGCCAGCGACACATAGCGGGTCAGGCTGAAGACGATTAACCAGAGGATCAGCCCCAGGCCAATCGCCACCGGCAGGATGGCCAGCAGTGTGCCGATGGTGGTGGCCACGCCCTTGCCGCCGCGAAAGCCCAGAAAAATCGAGAGGCTGTGCCCCAGAATCGCCCCGGCTCCGCCAAAGATGGCCACCAGCGCGGGCGACTGCCCCTCGGTCAGCAGCAAAAGCGGCCAGATCGCCGCCAGAAAGCCCTTGAGCGCATCGAGAATGAAGCAGAGATTGCCCGCCTTGCTGCCCAGCACCCGCTTGACATTGGTTGCGCCGGGGTTGCCGCTGCCGTGCTTAAAAATATCGATCCCATGCGCGCGCCCAATGAGCACCGCAAACGAAATCGATCCGAGCAGGTAACCGATCACCAGAGCAAGCAGGGAATAGAGCGCCACCATTCAACTCAGCTTAGCGCCCGCAGGCCTCCGGCAGAAGGAAAAAATGCGGGGTAGGCTTGCAAGCGGGCGCGGATGGTGAATGCTGGTGGTGTGTTGCAGGATATTGTCATTGCTACGCTGGCGATCAGTGGGACGCTCTTCATTTTGCTGGGCGGGATTGGTTTGGCGCGCTTGCCCGATGTGTTTTGTCGCGGGCACGCGCTGGGCAAGGCGATGACGCTCGGGATTTCGCTGCTGCTCTTTGCCCTGTGGGTCGAGCGTGGCGTGGGCGGTGCCGGGTTTAAAATCCTGCTCGCCATCGCCTTCCAGTTTGCGACCATTCCCGTGGCCGCGCACCTGCTTACGCTGCTGGGCTACCGGCGCGGGGTGCCTCGGCACTCGGGCAAGGCCGTGCAGCCAGTCGAGAAGTAGGTTCTAAGGGTTTTCGCTTAGGCTTAGGATAGGGCAGGGGAGGGCGACTTTCCTGGGGTTGAGCTCTCGCCCCGCATTTCTGCAACTGCGTTCGCTCCCGGTTTTTCTTTGGGGGACAGCTCTGATTGTGGCGGCTGCTTACGGGTTTTTCATCTACGCGGCACGCCATGCGGATGCGCTGCAAGAGGCTCGCCTGAAGATGGAGAGCAAGGCGACCCTGCGGGTCTTGTCAATCCAGACCAGCCACGGGGTTGACATACCGAATTCCATCTGGCACCTCGATCCCAGCCGCAGCGAGATGGCTCTGCTCGAACCAACCGATGAGGCAGGCGCACTCGACTACACGCTCGCGCCGGGCTTCGAGACCTCAGCGGAGTGGGTCGAGCCACTGTTGGAACGCCGCCGGGCAGGCTTCCTCTGGCCCAATTCGGTGGTCAACTTTACCGATGAAGGCGACTACATCGTGTGCGTTTTCCACGAGAGCGACTGGGCGGAGACGCCGCCTGACCCCGAGCACGAGCACATCGTGCTGATGCGCCAGGAGGTCTCCGATATTTTGGGCGCTGCCGAGATCCAGAAGCAACGGGCGGCACGCATCGCGCTGGCGATCGCTGCCCTGATGGTCACTGCGCTGGCCGGCGGCCTCAATATCTCGCTCAACGGACTGACCCGCACCGTCCGCGAGCGCACTGCCGATCTCGCCGCCGCCAATGCCTCGCTCGCCGACTCGCAGGAGCGCTTTGAGCTGGCTGTGCGCGGCTCCAATGCCGGCATCTTCGATTGGAATCTGCGTGACGAAACCGCCTTTTACTCGCAGCGCTTCCGCGAGATTATCGGCTATGGCGAGGAATACTTTCCGGGCGTAATTGAGCGCTGGCGTTCGAGCCTCCACCCCGATGATGCTCCGCGCATCAAACGCCAGTTCCGCAGCTATCTGGAGCGTAAAATCCCCGTGCTCGCCTGCGAATACCGCCTGCGCCACCGCTCGGGTTACTACAAATGGGTATTCATGCAGGCCGAGGCGCTCTGGGACAAATCGGGGCAGGGCAGCCGCCTCGCCGGCTCGATTCTCGACATCAGCGAGCGCAAGGCACAGGAGCTGAACCTTGCCAAGAGCCGCGAGCGCTACGAGCTGGCCGCGCAGGGCAGCCGCGCCGGCATCTGGGACTGGGATTTGATGACGGGCGAGCTCTACTTTTCCGAGACCTGGAAAGCCATGCTCGGCTACGAACCCAACGAGCTGCCCAGCCTGCTCGAAACCTGGAAAAACCTGCTCCACCCGGACGACCGCGACTCCGCTTTGACAGCGGTCAACGAGTTTCTGGCTGGTAACCGCGTCCGGCTCAACTTCGAGTTCCGTATGCGCTGCAAGGACGGCAGTTACAGTTGGATCAACAGCAGCGGTGCCGCTCTGCGCGATGACCACGGCAAGGCGTTGCGCGTGGCGGGCTCCCATATCGACATCACCGAGACCCGCGAAAACGCCGAAAAACTGCGCCGTAGCGAGGCGCGCCAGCGCGAGGTGCTCGCCTCGATTCAGGAGATTGTCTTTCAGACCGACGCCACCGGCCAGTGGAGCTACCTCAACACCGCCTGGGAGCACCTCACCAGCGAGAGCATTAGCGACACCCTTTCGCGCCCCTTCATCGACTCGCTGCACCCACAGGATGCGCAACCGCTGCGCGAAGCCTTCGACGAGCTGCTCGATGGCCGCCGCGAGGTCTTTCGCCAGATCATCCGCATCCGCACCCACAACGGCGGCTACCTCTGGATGGATGCCCACCTGCGCGTGCGGGTCGATGCCAAAGGCAAGCCGCTGGGCGTCGCCGGCACTCTCAACGACGTCACCGAGCAGAAGACTTCACAAGACGCGCTGATGCAGTTCAAGCACACCCTGGACGCCACCCTCGATGCGGTCAGCATGATCGACCCGCTCACCGGGCGCTTCACCTACGTCAACCGAGGCGCCACCCTGATGACCGGCTACAGCCGCGAAGAGCTGCTCAAGCGCGGCCTCAACTCGCTCACCGGCTCGATCACCGAGGCCAAATTCGGCGAGCTGCTCGACCGTCTGGCCAGCGGCGATGAGGAGAGCGTGGTGCGCGAGATCATGGTGAAGCACGCCCGCGGGCACCACATCCCCGCCGAGCTGTTCCTGCAATACATCACACCCGCCGGCGGCCCGCCGCGCTTCCTCGCCCTGCTGCACGATGTTACCGAACGCAAGCGCTTCGAGGAGCAGGTGCAGACCGCCAAGGCCGAAACCGAGCTGCTCAACACCGAGCTGATCGAGGTCAACAACCAGCTCGAACGCTCGATCACCCACGCCAACCAGCTCGCCCGCAAGGCCGAGGCCGCCAACCTCTCCAAGAGCCGCTTCCTCGCCAACGTCAGCCACGACATCCGCACCCCGCTCAACGGCATCATGGGCTTCCTGCCCCTGCTCGAAAAGAAGACCAGCGGCGAGCGCGAGCGCACCTACCTCCGCTACATCAGCGAGAGCGCCGACAGCCTCCTCACCCTCATCAACGACCTGCTCGACTTCTCCAAGATCGAGGCCGGGCAGTTCCGTCTCGACCACGCACCCTACGACCCGCGCGAGTGCGTCGAAGCCGTCTGTAACCTCATGCAGGTGACCGCTGCCGAGCGCGGGATCGAACTGCGCAGCGAGGTGCCCGAGGACATGCCAGCCAGCCTGATGGGCGACCACGACCGCCTCGTGCAAATCCTCTTCAATCTGGTCTCCAACGCCGTCAAATTCTCGGAAAACCAGCCGGTCGACATCCGCCTGCGCTACGAAAAGCCCAATCAGGATCACATGGGACAGCTCTGGTGCAGCGTGGAGGATCGCGGCATCGGCATCCCAAAGGACAAGCAGGCCACCGTCTTCGACCCCTTCGAGCAGGCAGGCACCAGCCGCACCGAGCGCATCGGCAGCAGCGGCCTCGGGTTGTCGATCTGCCGCAGCCTCTGCCGCCTGATGGAAGGCGAAATCGGGGTCGAAAGCGAACCCAAGCACGGCTCGACCTTCACCTTTCACATCGCCGCCAAAAACGCCAACCCCGAAGCCAAGCCCGAGGAGGAAACCGAGGAAGAACCGGACGTGCTCTCGCCGGAGTTTGCCGAGAACTACCCCCTGCGCGTGCTGATTGTCGAGGACTCGCTCGTCAATCGCGAGGTGCTCAACGCCGACCTCGACGAGATGGGCTACCAGCCCGATGCCGCCGAATCCGGCGAAGAGGCCATCGAAAGGGTCACCGCCAACGCCTAC
>CAYQTM010000194.1:0-4451 GCA_964420355.1 uncultured Opitutales bacterium | reverse complement strand
ACGAATTACGTTGCCGCCGTGACGCCCGGCAAGGGCGGGAGCCGCTGGGAGGACAAGCTGCCGATCTACGACACCGTGCGCGAGGCGGTCGAAAAGGAGGGTGCCAACACCTCCGTCATCTTTGTGCCGCCGCCCTTCGCAGCCGACGGCATCCTCGAGGCGATCGAGGCAGGCATCGAGCTGATTATCTGCATCACCGAGGGCATCCCCGTGCGCGACATGGCGGAGGTCAAGCAGGCGCTCCTCAAGAGCAAGGCACGCCTGATCGGCCCCAACTGCCCCGGCATCATGACGCCCGGCCAGTGCAACATCGGCATCATGCCCGGTTACATCGCCCAGCCCGGCAAGGTCGGCGTCGTCTCGCGCAGCGGCACCCTCACCTACGAGGCCATGTATCAGGTGACCCAGCTCGGGCTCGGCCAGAGCACCTGCATCGGCATCGGCGGCGACCCCGTCAACGGCACCAGCCACATCGACGCGCTCAAGCTTTTCAATGACGACCCCGAGACCGAGGCCATCATCATGATCGGCGAGATCGGCGGCACCGCCGAGGAAGAGGCGGCGGCCTTCGTCAAGGAGCACGTCAAAAAGCCCGTGGCCGGCTTCATCGCCGGACGCACCGCACCTCCCGGACGCCGCATGGGGCACGCCGGCGCGATTGTCTCCGGTGGAGCCGGCACCGCCGACGCCAAGGTCGCCGCCATGGAAGACGCCGGCATCATCGTCGCCCCCACACCCTCCGAAATCGGCGAAGCCCTCATGAAGGCCTACAAGCCCGCCTGATTACTGCGGGTTCTCGGCGAGGTGGTCGCGGAGGTAGGCTTTTGCGCCTTCAAGGTCGTGGAAGGCACCCTCGATTTGGGCTTCGTAACAGGCGTCGGTGATCTGCTTGAAGGCGGGGCTTGGTTGCAGTCCCTGCTCGATGAGGTGGCGCCCCTTGATGATGGGCTCGGGCTCGGCGTCCTTGACCGCGAGTTGCTCGGCTTTGCGCTGGAGCCACTCGCCTTCCTCGAAGTCGTGCGCGGGCAGCGGAAAACGCCCGTTCATGTCGGCGGCAGAGACGCGGATGAGGCGGTCGATGCGCTTGACCCGGCGGGCGAGTCGGCGGATCGCGCTGTCGCCTGCGCCCGAGAGGAAGAGTTCGCGCGGACGCATGTGCTCGCGGACGAGCGGCAGCACTTCTTCGATCAGTTTTTTGTGGCGCGTGAGCCGCTCGAGGAAGCTGCGTGCGGGTGCCTCGCCGGCCTGCTCGTGCTCGTGCGAGCGGATGCGCCCGTCGAAAAACTCGGTCTTCTCGGGCTTGCCCATGTCGTGGCAGAGCACAGCAAAGCCGACCACCAGATCCTCAAACTCCTCGCCGGTGCGCGCGCGGGCAAAGGCGTCGAGGCAGAGCGCAGTGTGGATAAAGACGTCGCCTTCGGGGTGCCAGTCCGGCTCCTGCGGGCAGCCGACCAGCGCCTCCAGTTCGGGAAAGTAACGCAGCCAGCCGCAGTCGCGCAGAAAAAACAACCCCATCGAGGGCGTGCGCCCCTTCAGAATCAGCTTTTTCCACTCATCAAAGAGGCGTTCGGCAGGCAGACCTTCGGGCTCGATGCGGCGGCAGAGCGCCACGGTGGCGGGGGCGACGGGGAACTCGAAGCGCCCGGTGAACTGCATCGCGCGCAGCACGCGCAGCGGATCTTCGGCAAACTGCCCGCTGGTGTGGCGGATCAGCCCGCGCCGCAGATCGCTGCGCCCGTCGAAGGGGTCGAGCACCTCGCCGCTGAGCGGATCCCAGAGGATGGCGTTGATCGTGAAGTCGCGCCGGGCGGCGGCCTCGCGCGGGGTCATGGTAGGGTCGCCCTCGACCGCGAAGCCCTTGTGCCCGCTGCCCTGCTTGGTCTCTCGGCGCGGCAGTGCGACGTCGATCCCATGCTCTTTCAGGAGAAAAACGCCGAATGAGCGTCCGACCGTCGCCACCGCAAAGCGCTCCCGCAGCAGCGCCTCTAGCCGGTCGGCCTCCAGACCATAGACCTCCACGTCCAAGTCCTTGGCCGCACACCCGAGCAGCGCATCGCGCACGCAACCGCCGACCAGCCGCGCCCGTCCGCCCGCCTTGGCCACCTGCTGCGCGACCGCCCGCACCGCCGCGCCAGCGGGGTGATCGAGCGGCACCAGATTGGGCATCACTGCGTCCATCCCCCAAGCTGCCCGCGCGCCTGTTGAAAGTCAACGAGCCAATCGCGCGGGCGCTCGCCCAATCAGGCAGGCGTTGGCTCGGCGGTCTGGAGCTGCATGTCGAGCTTCTCGCGCACGTCGACCCAGCGATGCGTCCCCTTGATCGTCCAGGTTTCCTCTTCGCCAGCGATCTTGGTCGTCACGCTATCGCCCGCCGACTTGCCGAGCAGAGCCTGCCCGAGCGGCGTCTTGTAAGAGACGATATTGCGCTCGGGATCACTGTCCCAGGCACCGAGAATCGCGTAGGTGCGCGGCGTGCCGGTTGATCCCTCGACCACATCGACCACCGTGCCAATCCCCGCCTTGTCGGCGGGCGCATCGGCAAAGTCGGTGATGCGTGCCCGCGCCAGATCGACCTCTAGCCGGGACTTGCGAGCCAGCAGGGTATCCTGATCCTGACGCGCCATCTTGTATTCGGCGTTCTCGCGCAAATCGCCGTGCTCGCGCGCCACCGCGATGGCCTCCTTGTTTTCGGGAATCTTATTCGCGACCAAGTCCTCGTATTCCGCCTTGAAGCGGTCGAAGCTCGCCTGCGAGACCACCAGCGTCTCTTCCTCGCGCTCGGGCTCGGCGGCACCGGCCACCAGACTCTGGATCTGCGGGAACTGGCGGATGAAGCGCGCCAGCAGTGACTTCTTGGTCAAGTCCTCGAAGCCCTGATTCATCATCAGCATCTGGGCGAGGTCGCGCGCGGTTTCGGCGCTCGCGGTGGCCAGTAGGTCGGGGATCAGCTCGCGGTCGTCGCTAATCTGCTCGGCCAGCGGGATGCGGCGGCTGCCCGTCATGTGCAGCGCCTCGTCGTCGACCGCGTAGAATGTCGCGTTGAGCAGGCGCGGAGTCATCATCGGCTCGACCAGGCGCTGATACTTGCGGCTCTGGCGATTTTTCAAAATCCAGTGCAGCACCGGCCCCTTGATCGATTGCTCGTCCAGCCAGCGCTGGAAGCAGTTGGCCACGCGCTCTTCTTCGCCCTGTTCGAGGAAGAAGTTGACGCACTCGGCGGTAAACTTGCCCGAACTGCGCATCAGCAGATCCTCGGCGATCGTTTCCCAGCGGTCGGGATAGGTGCGCTTGATCAGGTCGAGGAAGCGCTTGTAATACTCAGCGGGCAGGTCGACAATCAGCTCGGAAAGGTCTTCGGTCGCATCCAGAATCGACGCGCTCGTCGGCTCCAGCACCTCGACATCCTCGTGCAAATCACGCGCCAGGTCGTTGCGCACCCAGACCCCGTGCAGGCGGTCGGCATCGTTCAAAATGCGCGCTTCCTGAATCGAGGTGGTGAGCGTTTCGAGGATCTCCGGCAGGTCTTCCTTCAGCTCTGTCTTGTCCTCGGAAAGCCGGAAAAGCCGCTCTGCCAACAAGATGCGCGCCTTGGGGTTCTTCGTCCGATTGAATTCCTCCAAAATCTCCTCCTCGGGCTTGATCGGATCTTCCCGCAGCACATAGGGGTCGGTCTTCTTGGACGGCACAGCGATCCGCGGGTCGCGCACCAGCAGCTTCTTGGTCGCCGTCCACCACTTCTTGTGCTTCAGCTCGCCGATCAACGGGCGAATCACGCGCTCGACTTCCATATTGGTCGCCGACTGCTCGGGCGCGCTGCGCAAAATCTCCACGACCAGCTCGACTGGCTCTTTTTTGATAAGCTGTTGAATGGCATCTGGTTCGGTGCGCTTCCGCACCAGCAGATGGTCGTTGGGCAGCACGTCGAGCTTGTCCACACAAAAAGCCGGATCCATCGCGTGCCCAGGCTTCTCCTCAAAGTCAATAATCAGCTTATTGCTGGTGGCATCGTAGTCCTTGATCTGCCCAAAGCCCCAACTGCGGTGCACGCAATACGCACCCGGTTGCAGCTCTTCCAGCTTATCCCGCCGACGCTTCAGGCTCGGCTCCTTTTCGATGATCGCGTCAATCGCCTCTTCGTTCATAGTCAGTAATACAGCAAATTTCGAGACTGAGGGCAAGCCCGCAAAACCACAACACAAATTTCCGATCTACCAGCCGCCGCTTTGCTGTCACTCCTTGCGCTGCTCTGATGAAACGTCAAAACAAGTCGCTGTGTGACCCTGTTTGTTCGAAGATGATCTCCTCTTCAGACTTGTGGTCTGAGATATGCCCGAAAGCTGTGGATGGCGGGGCTGAGTCGCGGCAAGATGATCAACAAGGTGCGCAGCAGTTGCTGCAAGCGGCTCTCGAGGCCGAGGTGCAAGCCTTCCTCGAAAAGATGGCCTCCAAGC
>CAYQTM010000193.1:0-4452 GCA_964420355.1 uncultured Opitutales bacterium | reverse complement strand
GGGGCGGGGGGCGGGCGGGGCGGGGAGTGTGGGGGGGGGGCGCGGGTGGGCGGGGTGTGGGCTGGGGGGCGGCAGGAGCGGCGGCTGGGGCTCTCGCGCCCGCTGGGGTTCCAGTTCCCGCTCGGCGCGCTCGGCCTGTTCGGGTCGCGCGCGCTCGATGTCCGCCTTGGTGCGCACGATGGCACCGCTTGGGATCTTCGGCTTGGGCGGGGTCGCGGCGGGCGTCGGCGCAGGTGCCGCGCTCGATTCGCTCTCCACCTCGGTGCCTCCCTTTTGCGCAAACTCCTCCCGCAGAGCCTCTGCGTTGATATTATCGACCGTGCTGGAGGCGCTTTTCACCTCGAAACCGCGCTCGCGCAGCAGGTCGATCAGGGCTTTATTGTCTAGGCCGATATCCTTGGATAACTGGTGGATGCGGACACTCATACGATGGTTTTCAGGTTCGCCAGGCGGGGTCTAACCCCGACGTCGGTGGGCGATATAACGATGAAAGGGTTAGCCGACGCTTTGGGTGCGGTAGGCACGGATTTTCGAAAGAATCTGCTCGGCCTCCTGCGGATTGAAGCCGATGTCGCCGAGATCGCCCGCCTCGACGCCCTCGAAGGCCTCCGGCGAGTTCAGACCCGCCTGCACAATGCGCGCGGCGATGTCCTTGCTGATCCCGATACGGGTGAAGTGCTGGATGGACTGCGCCACCTTCTCGTCGAAGCCAACCGGCGCACGCTCTTCCTTGCCGATGTCGAGCTTCCAGCCGAGCAGGCGGGAGGTGAGCCGCGCATTCTGGCCTCGACGGCCAATCGCGATCGACAAATCGTCCTCGCTCACCTCGAAATAGATGCGGCGCTGCGCCTCGTTGACCGTCACATTGCGCGGCACGGCCGGTTTGAGTGCCTCGTTCAGCATGGCAAGCGGGTCGCTCTCATACTTGATGATGTCGACCTTCTCGCCGCCCAACTCGCGCACGATGCTCTTGACGCGCCCGCCCCGAGCCCCGACACAGGCGCCCACGGGATCCACCTTGGGGTCGTTCGAGCGCACAGCCACCTTGGTGCGGTAGCCCGGCTCGCGCGCCATCGCCTCGACCTTTACGGTGCCATCGGCGATCTCGGCCACTTCCAGCTCGAAGAGGCGGCGGACAAAATTGATGTTGGCGCGACTCAGAATCAGGTCGGGGCCACGGTTGCCGCTCTCGATGGTCAGCAGCAGACAGCGGATGCGCTCGCCCGGCCCGTAGTCCTCGCCCGGAATGCGCTCGCGCGGGGGCATGATGGCCTCGGCGCGCCCGAGATCGACAATCAAATCGCCCCGCTCGCGACGCCGCACCGTGCCGTTCACAATGTCGCCGATCTGATCTTTGTAATCGTCGTAAATCCGCTCTTTCTCGAACTGGCGGATGCGCTGCATAATGGCCTGCTTGGCCGTCTGCGCCGCGATGCGCCCGAGCACCTGCGGCTCGATCGGACGCTCAATGGTGCCGCCCACTTCCGCCTGGGGCGCGATCTCCCGCGCCTTCTCGATATGAATCTCCGCCTGCGGATCGCCTACCGAATCGACCACCGCGTAAACCGCCCAGGCCTTCAGGGCACCCGTCCGCGGATTGATCTCCACGCGAATATCCTGACCGCTCACCAGACTCTTGGTGGCGGAGCTACGAATAGCCGAGGCAATCGCCGCGATCATGTCCTCGCGGTCGATCCCCTTCTCTTTCTCCATATATTCCAGGACGGAAAGGATTTCGCTGCTCATTTCAAAGTGGTTGCTAGTATTAAAGTGTAGGGGGACAGGTTCCCAGGAAAGAAAAAGGCGGGCCAAAGACCCGCCGCCAATAAAGCCGGTATTTGCGGTGATAAACAAGACGATAGAAACGTTTTTTTAGCTTGTCAAGGCATTGTCTGCCCCGATTGAGCACCAATCCACCATACACTTCCCGCAACGAAAGCCCCGCACCCACTGATTTAAAGCAGTCGGATTCCTCGAATCAGGAAGATCGAGCCGCCTCGCGGCGGCAAGGGGGTTTGCTCAACCGCCGCAGGAATGGAATCAGTTTTCCAGTCGGGCGATTTCATCATCGCTGATCTGCACAAAGCTGTATTTGAAGCCAGCAAACAGGGCGATGCCGGAATGGCGGCGGTTAGATTACAGCTGCGCGATTTGCTCGACGGTCAGGTTTTGCGTTTTTTCGAGTTGGGCGAGGGTCTTCGGGTCGATGGCGATGAGGGCGCGGCCCTGGCTTTCGCCGAAGCAGGTGGCATCGAGGCGGCGGGGCAGGGCAGTGGTGTCGAGCGCGAGGCTCAGGCCGGATGCCGTGCTGAAGTGCAGCGCGGTGCTCTCGGCGCGGAGCGACAGGGTGTCGTCCTCGCCCTGCGGGAGCATCTCGGCGAGCGCGAGCAGGAGGCCGCCTTCGCTGAGGTCGTGCGCGGCCTTGATATGCCCGGCGCGGATGTTCGCGAGAAGGAAGTCGACCAGGCGGCTTTCATGCGCGAGGTCGAGCGCCGGGGCGTCGCCGGTTTTCAGGCCGTGACAGATTTGCAGGTATTGCGAGCCGCCCAGCTCGGTGGCGTGGGCACCCTCGGTAGGGCCGACCAGCACCAGCATCTGGCCGGGTCGCGCGGTCTTGGTGGTCAGGTGGGCGGCCTCGTCGATCAGCCCCGCGATGGCGATCACCGGGGTCGGGTCGATTGCGCCCTCCGGGTTTTCGTTGTAGAGGCTCACGTTGCCCCCGACGCAGGGGATGTCGTAGTGTTCGCAGGCCTCGGCCAGCCCCTCGACCGCCTCGCGCATCGTCCAGAAGACCTCGGGCTTGTAAGGATTGCCAAAATTCAGATTATCGGTCATCCCCAGCGCCCGCGCCCCCGTGCAGGCGAGGTTGCGCACACACTCGGCGATGGCGATCTGCGCACCACGGCGCGGATTCAGGTAGCAAAAGCTATTGTTGCAGTCGTTCGCCAGCGCGACAAACTTGTCGCCCGTCTCGGTGCGAATCCGAATTACGCCCGCATCCGCCGCGCCCGGCGCAATCACCGTCCCGGCTCCGACCATGTGGTCGTATTGGCGATAGATCGCGCGCTTGCTCGCGAGGGTAGGGTGGTTGCGCAGTTGCTCGAAGGCCACCGCCACCGCCGCCGCCGAATCGAGGTCGGGCAGCGACTCGGGCGCCCAGGCGCGGGTCTCGCGCAAATACGCGGGCTCGCGCCCCTCGCGCTCATACACGGGCCCCTCGTCGACCAGCGCCTTGGCCGGAATGTGCGCCACCGTGACGCCGCCCTGAGTGATGTGCATGTCGACGCCCTCGGTCACCTCGCCGACCCGCGCCGCGTGCAAGTCCCACTTTTCAAAAATCGCCTCGATCTCGGCCTCGCGCCCGCGCTGCACAATCACCAGCATGCGCTCCTGACTCTCGCTCAGCATGATCTCGTAACTGTTCATCCGGGTCTCGCGCTGCGGCACCGCATCCAGCTCGACCCGCACGCCCGCATCGCCCCGCGCCGCCGTTTCACAACTGGAGCAGGTCAGCCCCGCTGCGCCCATGTCCTGAATGCCGACCACCAGCCCCGGCACCGCCATCATTTCGAGGCAGGCCTCCATCAGCAGCTTCTCCATGAAGGGGTCGCCCTTCTGCACCGCCGGTCGGTCGGCGGCGCTCTCCTCGGTCAGCTCGCGCGAGGCAAAACTGGCGCCGCCCAGGCCATCGCGCCCGGTCGCCGCGCCCACATAATAGACGGGGTTGCCCACCCCGCTGGCCGCCCCGCGCTTGATCTCGTCGTGCCGCAGCACGCCCAGACAGAGCGCGTTCACCAGCGGATTCCCCTCGTAACAGGGGTCGAAATACACGTCGCCCGCGATGTTCGGGATGCCGATGCAGTTGCCGTAATGCGCGATCCCATGCACCACGCCGCGCAGCAGGCGCTGGGTCTGCGGGCTGTCGGGCGCGCCAAAGCGCAGGCTATTGCTGAGCGCCACCGGGCGCGCGCCCATCGTGAAAATATCGCGGATGATGCCACCCACGCCGGTCGCAGCGCCTTCGAAGGGTTCGACCGCGCTGGGGTGGTTGTGCGACTCGATTTTAAAGCAGATCGCGTAGCCATCGCCGATGTCGATCACTCCGGCATTCTCCTCGCCCGCCTTCACCAGCACCTCGCCGCCCTGCGAGGCGTCGCGCTTCTGGGTCGGAAACTTGCGCAGCAGCGGCTTGGAGTTTTTATAAGAGCAGTGCTCGGACCACATCACGCCGAAGATGCCCAGCTCGGTCAGGGTGGGCTCGCGCCCGAGCGTCTTGACGATGCGCTCGTATTCGTCGGGTCGCAGCCCATGCTTGTCGATCAGCTCGGGCGTGATCGCCACATTGAGCACGGAATCGGGATTGGGCGGCAGCGGATCGCTGCACTGGCGCACGGCGGCGCTGGCATTCACAGAGGACAAAGCATCGGACTCGGCTGACATGCCACCAGAAAA
>CAYQTM010000192.1:0-4472 GCA_964420355.1 uncultured Opitutales bacterium | reverse complement strand
CGGCACCGCCTTGCGCTGCTGGCTTTTGCCCTCCCACCTGATTGTAAGCAATTAACCTAAAAACGCTCTATGCCGCAATCGCGCGACGGATGCGGACGCTTTTTGCTGGCGTGAGGGCGCGCAGTGCGTAAAATAGTGAGTATGAAACGGATACTGCTTTGCACGGACGGGTCGGCTTATTCGGAAGTGGCCTCGCGCTACGCGCACTGGTTGGCCGGGCGAGCGAAGGCGCGGCAGGTGACGGGGCTGTATGTGTCGGATCTGCGGCAGTTCGAGATTCCTGTGGTGGCCGACCTCAGCGGGAGCCTCGGCATCCAACCCTATCAGGGGGCGGTGTCCAAGTTGCAGGATTTAGAGAAGGAGAAGGCCAAGCTGATCGGAGCCGCTTTTCTCGACTTGATGGGGTCGCTCGGCGGCGAGGCGGAGGCGGATTTCGCGACGAAAACCGGGCTGCTGGTCGACGTGATCGAGGACATGCAGGACGATTTCGATGTCATCGTGCTCGGCAAGCGCGGCGAAAACGCCAACTTTGCCCGCGAGCACCTCGGCAGCAACATGGAGCGCGTGGTGCGCGCCAGCAGCAAGCCCGTCCTGGCCACCAATCGCGCTTATCGCGAGGTCAAACGGGTCGTGTTTGCCTATGATGGCGGGCACAGTTGCCGCCGGGCGCTGGCGTTTTTGGAGCGCTCGGAGGCGCTGGCCGACTTGGATTTTCGGCTGGTCACGGTGGCCGAGGACGGCGAGGAAGAGGCGGCTTCGCGACATCTGGCGCACGCCGAAGGGCGCCTGAAAGAGGCAGGTTACACGCCCATGCGCGAGATGCTCAGCGGCGAGGTCGGCACGGCAATCAGCGACTACATCGAGCAGCAGGACATCGACTTGCTCATCATGGGAGCGTATGGACACAGCCGCATCCGCTACCTGCTGATCGGCAGCACCACCACCGAGATGATGCGGCGCTGTCAGGTGCCGGTGCTCTGCTTCCGCTGAGCGAGCGCCTCAAGCGCCGCCTGCAGGGTAGCAGTAGTGGGTCGGCTGGCGGCGGCGATGGGCTTGCCGAGGTGGATGTCGGCGAAGGGGCGCGGCTGGTCGGCGTAGTGAATCCGGATAGAAGAAGGCCGGGCCGTGGCAGTGGGACAGAGCCGCAGCAGACCTGCCAGCCCGCGCTCGAAGGATGGCCAGGGCTCGCCCTGCGGGATGAGGCGTCCGTGCGGGTAGGGAATGAGCACGCGCCGGTGCGCGGGAGCGTGGGCGTCATTCAGCAGCCCCGCCGCGTAACGCAGCCCGCGCGCCCGGTCAGCCTTGGACTCCAGATCAACCCCGAAAACCCCGCAGCGCCGAAACCAAGGGAGCTGCCCCAACGTGCGCGCCTCCATCATCACCCAGTATTCCATCCCAAAGCGTTGCAGCAGAGGCAGTTTTAAAAACGTATCCCACCAGCTCGGGTGATTCCCATAGAGCACCAGCGGATAAGTCGCATCCTGCAGCGCGGCCTCATTATGAAATCGCAGCGCGTGAAAATGCCGCCGCAATCGCCATCGCACATAACCATGCAAAAGCGCAAGATGTGGGGCACTGCGGCGGGCGGTCAGCATAACTTGAGTTTTAAACTAAACTTTTAAGGATTCGATGTCGCAGAAGTATAGTGTAGCTGGGGATCAGGGTCGAGCGGATAACCGTAATGATAAGTAAAACTCATTGTTCCTGACGTTTAGGGTGAAAGCTCTACGATTTTCTTTAAAGAAAGTTGACGGCTCGGTAAATATTACCATTATTCGGACTTTACGTAGCCAACCCAAGCCTGTCCGACCTTGAGCATTTTAATTTCCTTTACAGGGCCCTTCGACCCGGACTTTCCGGGTTTGAGTGAGGGTCTGATTCAAACTGGCCCGCTGCTGACGCTCGCGCGTGAGCGGCGCTTCAACCGCGTCATCCTGCTGGAGACGCACGAGAATGCCGACCGCATCGACCGCACCGAGCGCGTTTTGCGCAACGAGATGACCGAGGCCGAAGTCGAGCGCTGGAGCGTGGCGCTGGATGCCGGAAGCGACTTCGCCCGCACCCTGCCTGTGCTGCGCGAGACCTTTGAGCAGATTGCGCGCGATGGCGCAGGGCAGCCGCTGACCCTCTCGCTGGCGAGCAGCGAGCCGCATGTGCAGGCGGCCTGTCTCTTCCTCAAGGCGGCGGGCGTCTTCGAGGGCACTGTGATCGAGGCGGTGCCGATGCCGCCGCATCCCGGCGGGCACTTTCGGTTTGCCGAGACGAGCTTTGGCAACGGTCAGGTCGATTTGCCGCAGTTGGGGAGCCTCGAAAGCATGGAGCTGAATCAGCCGGAAGAGCCGCTGATTGAGGACATTTTGCAGGATTTAGGACTGATCGGCGAGCACCCGCGCTTTCGTCGGGCAGTTGAGACGGCGGCCAGCCTGGCACCGCATGAGCTGCCGCTGCTGATTCTGGGCGAAACCGGAACGGGGAAGGATCGCTTTGCGCGCTTTATCCACCGGCTGAGCGCGCGGCGCGGCAAGCCCTTTGTCATGGTGAATTGCGCCAGCTTGCCCGCGCATCAGGCCGAGAGCCTGCTCTTTGGGCATAAAGAGGGCGCGGTCTCGGGTGCCTATCGCGATGCCGAGGGGCGCTGCCAGTTGGCTGATGGCGGCACGCTTTACCTGAATGAGATCGACGAGCTGGGCATGAGTGCGCAGGCGGCGATTTTGCAGTTGGTCGAGGAAAGCACGGTCGAGCCGCTGGGTGGTGAGGCGGACGAGGTTAATATTCGCGTGATTGCGTCGAGCAGCCGCGATCTGCTGCAACAGGTCAGTCGGGGGGTGTTTCGTGAGGATTTGTATTATCGGCTGCGCGGCGGTGAGATTCGCCTGCCCTCGCTGCGCGAGCGGAGTAGCGACATCCCCATGCTGGCGCTTGAATTTTTGCGAAAAATCAATGCCGACCTACGCAAGCCGCGCCAACTGAGCCACGAGGCACTGCGCGTGATCGGGCGTCAGGAGTTTCCGGGCAATATCCGCGATCTCCAGATGCTGGTGGAGCGCGCGGCGGTGCTCGCCAAGGAAGATTTGATCCAGCCGCGTGACCTCTATCTGCCCGAGACCGGTGCCTACACCGGCCCGAAGGAACCGGAGGTGCCGGTGCTGGAGGAAGGTTTCTCCATGGAGACTTACCTCAGCGGTGCCCGCAAACGGCTGTTCACTCAGGCGATGCGCCAGGCCAACGGCAACCAGAGCCTCGCCGCACGCCTGCTGGGCGTCACCCCTCAGGCCGTTCACAACTTCCTCCGCTCCCAACGCGAAGCCGGCGGCGGCAAAATCATCTAGCCGAAGGTTCGACATCCTGACGGATGCCGCGTGGGCGAAGGCAGGCGGGGAGTCGTCGGCGCAGCCAGGCTGCTGCCAAGCTCCGTTGGGTCAGGCGGCGTTCTTCTTGCCGGTGCGCTTGATCTTGGGTTTGGCTCGGCCTTCGACGACGCTGCGATTGATGGTGACCTCTTCGACGTCGTCGGAGGAGGGCAGCTCATACATGACGTCGAGCATCAGGCGCTCCATGATCGAGCGCAGGGCGCGTGCACCGGTCTTCAGCTCCTTGGCCTGCTCGGCGATAGCCGTGATGGCGTCGCGGGTGTAGTGCAGGTGGACGCCCTCCATGCGGAGGAGCTTGGAGAACTGCTTGACCAATGCGTTCTTGGTGTTCATCAGGATGTGCTCGAGGTCGGCGACCGACAGCTCATCGAGCACGGAAACCATCGGCAGGCGCCCGATAAACTCTGGGATCATGCCGAACTTCACCAAATCTTCCGGCTGCACATGCTTCATCGTCTCGCGGCTGGCGGCCTCGGGATCGGTCTCCTCCAGCTTTTCCATCGAGAAGCCGAGCACGCGATTGCCGGCGCGCTCTTTGATGATGCGGTCGAGGCCGACGAAGGCACCGCCGCAGATAAAGAGAATGTTGGAGGTGTCGAGCTGGATATACTCCTGATTAGGGTGCTTGCGCCCGCCTTGAGGGGGCACATTGCAGACCGTGCCCTCGAGGATTTTCAGGAGCGCCTGCTGCACGCCTTCGCCCGAGACGTCGCGGGTGATCGACACGTTGTCGGTCTTACGCCCGATCTTGTCGATTTCGTCGACATAGATGATGCCGCACTCGGCCTTTTTGACGTCGTAATTGGCCGATTGCAGCAGACGCAGGACGATATTCCCCACGTCTTCACCGACGTAACCGGCTTCGGTGAGCGTCGTGGCGTCGTCGATGGCAAAGGGCACGTCGAGCATCCGCGCGAGGGCTCGGGCGAGCAGTGTCTTGCCGCCCCCAGTCGGCCCGATCAGCAGGAGTTTGCCCTTCTCAATCTCGACCTCTTCCAGCGTTTGCAGCTCGTCGAGGCTGGCCTTATCTAGCTTGCGGCTCTGGTTTTCGCCCTCCAGACGCAGCCGTTTGTAGTGATTATACACCGCCACCGACAGCAC
>CAYQTM010000191.1:0-4488 GCA_964420355.1 uncultured Opitutales bacterium | reverse complement strand
GGCATTAAGAACTTTTATGCTGCCCTCGATAATGACAGTTATAGCGAATTTTACTGATTCTCTCTATCTTGAGCCTCGCTTGAAACTGAAACCAACCACACCTTATGTCCTCAGCGCCTCAGCGCCTCAGCGCCTTTGCGTCCTCTGCGCTTGTAAAAAGCTCATCACCTGCCTCCCAATTTCCCTTTTAATTAAAACTCACGTAACCGCCAACTTCCAGCAATTGGAAAATCACAGTTAAAAAACTATCGCTCTCTCGAACCCACACGAATCACACAAAAATCCTAGAAGAGTTAACTGTCGGCGGCTCGCTTACTTCGCATAAGCGATGGAGGTGTCGTCGATGGGGGCGGGTTGCAGCGAGAGCGACCCGGAGTGATGCACCCAGCGCCCGCGCACGAGGGTGTGGCGCACTTTCGGCACCGCGTTTTCGCGGGCGACGATGATGAGGTCGGCATCCTTGCCGGTCTCGATGCTGCCGGTGTGATCGCTGATGCCGACCGCCTGCGCCGGGCGCAGGCTGGCCATCGCGGCGGCCTCGGGCAGGGAGCGCCCGCCATCCGTCCAGAGCTTGAAGACCGCGTGTAAGATGCTGGGCGGGTAGTAATCGGAGCAGAAGCCGTGGAGCGCGCCGGCTTCGACGGCCTCCTGCATCGAGAGGTTGCCAGTGAGCGAGCCGCCGCGCAGGTAGTTGGTCGAGCCGCCGAGCACGTGCATGCCGAGGCGCTCGGCCTCGCGGGCGGCCTCCAAAGTGATGGGGAACTCGCTGATCGCCACGCCGAGCTCTTGCATCTGCCGCACTTTTTCGGGGCTGTCGTCGTCGTGGGAAGCGGTAACAATCCCGTGCTCGCGCGCTAAGGCGGCCAGGCGCTTGAGCTCGGAAAAGGGCACGCGCTCGACGTCGCTGAGCTTGGCCAACTTTGCGGCGGCTTCTTCTTCAGTCATACCTTCTTTCACGCGCAGGGCGATGAAGCGCTCGCGACCGCATTGCCCCTGCCCCGGCGTGTGATCCATGAAGGAGAGCAGGTCGACCGTGCCGTCGGCGATCAGGCGCTCCAGCACCTCGACGCAATCAGTCCCGGTGATCTCGAAGCGCAGGTGGATCTTGGTATTGGCTAGCGCACGGCTGCGCGCGAACTCGGCGGCGGCGCGGAAAAAGCCCTCGCGCGAACCCTCGCCGCCAATGCCACGCGAGGCGTCATGGTAGCCGAGGTAGGTGCTGTGGTAAACCGTGGTAATGCCGCAGGCGAGCATCTTCTGATCGAGCTCTTGCAGCGCCATATCGACTGGGAAATTAGCCGATGGGCGTGGCGAGACCTCTCTTTCGATGGCGTCGGTGTGCATGTCGACGATGCCGGGCATGACGAAGCCGCCCTCGGCCTCCAGCACGGGCAGCTGAGGCATGGCCTCGCGCAGCCCCGGCGCGATCTGGGCGATCCGCCCGTCCTCGATCAGCAGATCGGCATCCTCCACCGCATTTGGGCGCACCACCTGGCCGCCGCATATCAAATAGCGCTCCATAGCTTGATAGTAAA
Organism: uncultured Opitutales bacterium; assembly: GCA_964420355.1. Taxonomy (GTDB): domain Bacteria; phylum Verrucomicrobiota; class Verrucomicrobiia; order Opitutales; family JABSRG01; genus CAYQTM01. Next base: position 2,953 of record CAYQTM010000191.1, on the reverse strand, counting down.
GCGCGCAGGCTAGCACGCAACCATCAAGATAGGATTAACCGATTTGTTAGCGCGGTGCGGTCAGGAAACCTCCTGTGCCTCGGCTTTTTGCTCGAAGCTGAGGACTACACAATATTTGCTCAGAATCCCGACAAAACTGCAAGAACTTTCGCCTTGAACCCTCAATTCTAGTGTGATTATCTAAAAATCCCACCAATAACGTGTTCACCAAAGAAAAAATGAAAACAACTCTGCAAATAATCCTCACTTTCATTCTTTCCATCACAACCCTGCAAGCGGCCGAAACGCTCCAAATCAAACCGGACTTTCCCATTAAGAATGAGAATGGGGAGATTCTGAAAAGAGGGATCTATACGACAGGATCGAACGGCGAGGTCTTGCAGTACAAGCTAGTCGATGAAGCTACAAAAATTACCCTTCACACCGAGATTCCAGTCTACGATTCAAGTGGAGAGATCGCTCTAACCAGAATATATGACAATGAGAATGAGCTAAAAATGATATTCGTCGCTCTCGAATCTGGTAGCGTTAAACTAGATCCAGACGGGAATCTCATGTCCGAAGAACAGATCAAGAAAGTGTACTCTTCTGAATACAAAAAATAGGGTGATCCAGTCAGCCCATACAACTCCAGCCATCGTTCTGCGCTGACTTACGCATATGGCTTTCAGGTTCGATAAGAGATGAAACTCTACTCAATAGTCGAACCGTTTTCTCCTGCCGATGGCGAGAGGTGGACTAGCTATTGTGAGTGGCGTGCCCTCAAACCTAACGCATTGGTTACTGACCTCGACACGTCTAAGGCAATTCACAGCAGACTTAAGAAAGAGTTTGGGGACGATAATCATGTCGAATACTGCCGAATCGTCTCAGTATACAACACAAAATCGAACAAGGCAGTGGTGGCATAGCTTGATAGTAAAGCGCGCAGGCTAGCACGCAACCATCAAGATAGGATTAAGAACCGAACAATCGCCGCTGACGCAGGAGGCTTGTCTTTTGGGTGTGGGCGGACATGCTTGCGGGTTGGATGCCGTCGATGAATTACGCACAGAAAGCCTCGGTTTGGGAGGAGTTGTCATGCTGAGGCGCTATCGTCCGTATATGGTTTATTTGCGCCCGCACCTGCCGTTGTTTTGGGCGGCGATGGCAGCGGCAGCGGTCTATGCGGTGGCGACGGGTTTTGGGATCGCCTATATTTTGAAACAGGTGCTGCCCTCGCTGTTTGAGCCGGATGCCGAGCAGTTGCCGCTGGCGACGCTGCTGGGGCTGGCCTCGCTGATCCCGCTGGCTTTTCTGGTGCGCGGGGTGAGTGGCTGGCTGCATGTGTATGGGATCAATGCGGTTGGGATGCGCACGCTGGAGGGTCTGCGCAACGGGCTATTTGAGAAGTTGCAGCGCCTGCAGCTCTCGTTTGTGCGCACGCGCCAGACCGGCGACCTGCTCTCGCGGCTCTCGAACGATACGCAGGTGGTGCAGACCACCCTGACCACGGTGGCCAGCGACGTGGTGAAGCAGCCGCTGACGCTGGTGGCCGCGCGGAGCTATCTGGTTTACGAGTCGGTGGTGAATTCCGACATCATTTTTCTGCTGGCGGCGGTGGCGGCGGTGCCCCTTTGCATCCTGCCCGTGCGCTACCTCGGGCGGCGGCTGCTCAAGCGCGCCCGTGAGCAACAGCAGCAGACCGGCGAGCTGACCGGCGTGCTGGCCGAGAACCTCAATGGGGCGCTGGAGGTGCGCGCCTTTGGGCAGGAGGGCGCGCAGCAACGGGTGTTCGGCGAGCGCCTGCGCACACTGGTGCGGACGCAGCTCAAGGTGGTGCGCTACCAGCACGCGCTCAATCCGAGCATCGAATTCATCTCGGCGGCGGGCGTGGCAGCGGCCTTTGTGACGGCTTATCTCAAGGGCGTTTCGCTGGAGGCTTTTGTGGCGCTGATGCCGGCGCTCTACTTCAGCTACGAGCCGATCAAGCGCATCGGCGGCATCCACATGAACATCCAGAAGGGGCTGGGTGCGTTGGAGCGGCTCGACGAGATTATGGCCGAGCCGGAGACGATTCAAAACCCGCCCGCCGAGCGCACCGCCGACCCCGCAGGGCTGCGCGGGCGCATCTCTTTCGAGGGCGTGGCCTTTCACTACGAGGAGACGCCCGTGCTGAGCGACCTGTCGCTGGCGATCGAGCCGGGGACGTTCACCGCCATCGTGGGGCCGAGCGGCGCGGGCAAGAGCAGCTTCATCAATCTCATTCCGCGCTTCTACCAGCCGACCCAGGGGCGCATCCTGATCGGCGACAAGGACTTGCGAGACTACCGTCTGGACGACCTGCGCCGCGCCATCGCCATCGTGCCTCAGGATCCCTTTCTCTTCCGCGACACACTGCTGAACAACATCCGGGTGGGACGCCCCGAGGCCAGCTTCGAGGAGGTGCAGGCCGCTGCACGCCAGGCGCACATCCACGACTTTATCGAGCAGATGCCGCTCGGCTATGAGACGCAGGCGGGCGAGCGCGGCAGCCAGCTTTCCGGCGGCCAGCGTCAGCGCATCGCCCTCGCCCGCGCCTTTTTGCGCGACGCGCCCATCCTCATCCTCGACGAGGCCACCAGCGCCCTCGACAGCGAGAGCGAGCAGAACATTCAGGCGGCGCTGGAGCGCCTGGTGGTCGGCAAGACCGTCTTCGTGGTCGCCCACCGTTTCAGCACCATCCGTCAGGCCGACCGCGTGCTGCTCTTCGAGAACGGGCGCATCACCGCCGACGGCAGCATCGACGCCCTCATGGAGCACCCCACCTTCCGCCGCCTGCACGAAAGCCAGCTACTGCGCACCTGAGACCTTACGCAAGCCGCCGCGCCTATGTGCGTTTATTGGCAATGGCTTGCGGCTTCCGAGTTTCTGGCGTTGCCCAATATTGCCATCGGTTGGCTCGGTCGGGCGAGCGCGTCCCATTCGCGATCAA
>CAYQTM010000190.1:0-4490 GCA_964420355.1 uncultured Opitutales bacterium | reverse complement strand
CTGTGACTGAGGAGCAACGCCGTCAGCGGGCAAAAGAACAAGTCAGATTGCTACAATTATTTACTTACAAGCCCTTAGCTTGCGGCTGCTCGATCATGTTGGAAAAATGGTTCAAACTCTCGGCGCAGGGGACGACGCCCCGGCGCGAAGTGGTGGCAGGGCTGACTACCTTTGCCGCGATGGCTTACATCCTGACGGTCAATCCGGCGATCCTCTCGGCGACCGGGATGGAGCCCGCCGGGTTGGTCACGGTGACGGCGCTGGCGGCGGCGCTCGGCACGCTGTTTATGGCGCTGCTGACCAATTATCCCATCGCGCTGGCACCGGGCATGGGTCTGAACGCCTTCTTCGCCTACACGGTGGTGCTCGGGATGGGCGTGCCCTGGGAGGCCGCGCTGGGGCTGGTCTTTTGGAATGGCGTGCTGTTTCTTGGGCTGTCGGTGACCGGCGTGCGCGGGATGATCGCCGAGGCCATACCCGACAACCTGAAAATCGGCGTGCAGGCGGGGATCGGCCTCTTCATCGCCTTCATCGGCCTGAAAAACAGCGGCATCATCGTCGCCAACCCCGCCACCTTTGTCACGCTGGGCGACCTCTCGCAGCCGCAGCCCCTGCTGGCGCTGCTGGGTCTGGTGGTGGCGGTCGGCCTGGTCTTCTGGCGGGTGCCCGGCGCGATTTTGCTGGCGATCCTCGGCATCACGGTGATCGGCTTTTTCGTGCCCACCGGCACCAGCGAGACCGGCCAAGCCACCTTCCTCACCGCGCGCCCCGAGGCGCTCATCAGCCCGCCAGCGGGCATCGGCCAGACCTTTTTCGCCCTCGATCTGCTCTACCCGTTCAAAAACTTCGGGCAGGCCTGGGCGATCATCCTCGCGCTGCTCTTTGTCGACATGTTTGACACCATCGGCACCCTGCTCGGGGTCTCGCGGCGCGCGGGGCTGACCGATGCCGAGGGTCGCCTGCCGCGCATCGGACGGGCGCTTAGCGCCGACGCCGCCGCCACCATCGCGGGCGCCAGCCTCGGCACCTCCACGACCACCGCCTACATCGAGAGCGCCACCGGCGTGCAGGCGGGCGGGCGCACCGGCCTGACCGGGGTCGTGGTGGCGGGCTGTTTTCTGCTGGCGCTCATCTTCACGCCCCTGATCCTCATCGTGCCCACGGTGGCCACCGCGCCCGCGCTCATCATGGTGGGCATCTTCATGACGCAGGGGCTCAAGCACCTCGACTTCGACGACCTGCTGCTCGTCGCGCCCGCCTTTGTCACCATGCTGACCATGCCGCTGGCCTTCAGCATCAGCGAAGGCATCGGCCTCGGCTTCATCACCCACGTCGGCCTCCAGCTCGTCGCCGGACGCGCCCGCCGCGTCTCCTGGCTCACCTACCTCCTCGCCGCCCTCTTCCTCGCCCACTACATCTGGGGCTGATTCGCGGGCAGGGAGCTTACGGGCCAAGGGTGATGCGGTAGTAGCCGGGGTCGGGGATGAAGCGGCGGGTGAAGGCTGGGGTGGCCGACCAGTCGCGCAGGGCGTCGTCGAGGGCTTCGTTGCCGGTGCTGCCGAGGAGCCGGGGCTGGCCGAGACCGCCGACGGGGCTGCTGAGGGCGAGCAGTTGGACGGGTGTCCAGGAGCGCTCGCGGCTGGCAGCTTGCAGCGCCTCGGCGACGGCGGCGGGCAGATCGTCGGCGCGGAGAGGTCGGGTGTCGCTGCGCTGTTGATCGAAGGCGTAGATCTCGATCTCGGCCAGCCGCTCCGGCAGGGCTGCTTGCGGCTGTGGCGCGCTGCCCAAGTCGTCAAAAAACGCATAGAGCCGGGGGTCGAATGTGGCGCGCGGCTCAACAGGGGGCGTCTGGGCGGCGCTGGCGAGGGCGTCGAGGCTCTCGGGCGCGCTCAGCTCGGGCTCGAAGCGGTCGAAAAGCGGCTCGCTGCTGAAGGTCTCGGCGGCGGCGCGGCGGGCGCGGTAGCCGAAGTTCTCGGGACGCGAGAAGAAGAGCGGCGCGGAGTCGAAGAGCTCGGAGCGCTCGGCCAGCAGGGCGGCCAGGCGCTGGTCATCGGCGTCGAGCAGGCTGATCGGGCTGCCCACGCGCCTCGGCACCGGCTCGCTCTCCGCCAGCGGACTCTCCCGCTGCACCAGCGCGAGAAACCCGAGCACATGCAGGATCACGCCGACCAACCCCGCCAGCCCCATCAGCCAGGGCAGCCGACGCGGGCGGGCGATGGCGCGCAAATCCTCGTCCTCGACTTCCTCCTCGCTCATAGCCATGCGCCTCGCTCAGGTGTCCGCGCTCGCCAGCCAGCGCAGCCCGGCTCGATAGCCCTCGAAACCCAGCCCGGCGATCACGCCCGCGCAGACCGGCGACAAATAGCTGTGGTGGCGGAAAGCCTCGCGCGCGTGGACATTCGACAGGTGCACCTCGACCGTGCGCAGGCCGCTGCCCGCCACCGCATCGCGCAGCGCCACGCTGGTGTGGGTCAGTCCGCCGGGGTTCAGCAGCAGCCCGGCAAAGCCTGCATCCGCCCAGGCACCGATCTGGTCGATCAGCGCGCCCTCGTGATTCGACTGCGCACAGGCCACCTCGACGCCCAGCCCGGCGGCCTCCGCTTCCAGCAGCCCGCGCAAGTCCTCCAGCGTGCGCGTGCCGTAGATTTCGGGCTCGCGCTTGCCCAGCCGATCCAGATTCGGCCCGTTCAACACCCCGATCTTCATGTCGCCATCTTAGGCGCTCGCGCCCGATTGACAACCTTGAATACTCAGCACGATCCGCCGCGTGTGGGCGTCGTCTCGGTGCTCCCAGAGAAAGATGCCCTGCCAGGTGCCGAGGCAGAGCCGCCCGTCGACAAAAGGCACGACCTCGGCGGTGCGGGTGAGCGCCATTTTGATGTGACTGGGCATATCGTCGGCACCTTCCAGCGTGTGGGTAAAGTGCGGGTCGTCCTCGGGCACCAGACGCTCCATCCAGCCCTCGAGGTCGCGCCGCGCCGAGGGATCGGCATTCTCCATAATGACGAGGCTGCAACTGGTGTGCTGACAAAACACGGTCACCGTGCCCTCGCTCAGGCCGCTCTCGCGCAGGGCATCCTGCACCGCGCCAGTGATCTCCACCGTTCCCTTGCCGCGCGTCCGCTGCTCGATCTTTTGCGTCACAACTTGCATAGCTTCAGCCAACAACCCATTTGCCCCTTTCGCAAGCCGCGAGCCGCATCAATGCCGCTTCTTAACTCAGCGGTAGCTCGGCTTGGGCGCTCTCGGCGGGATGGAAGCGCACGCCGATGCCGATCAGGCGGACGGGGCGTCCGGCACCGCGTGCCCAGGCGGTGGCGATGAGGTGGCGCGCCTGGGTGGGGTCGATGCGGGCGGCGGCTTCCTCGGCGGTGGTCTGGCGGAAGTCGTTGAACTTCAGCTTCACGAAGAGGGATTTGATGTTGCGGGGGGCTTTCTTGGCCAAGTCCGCGTGCAGCTCCTCAATCAGCGGGGCAAGGGCTTCGGCGCAGGCTTCCTCGCTGGGCAGATCTTCCGAAAATGTATGCTCGCAGCTCATCGACTTGCGCTCGCGGTGCGGCTGGACAGGGCGGTTGTCGATGCCCCGGCAGAGGCCGTGCAGCTCTTCGCCGAATTTCCCAAAGAGCCGCGCGAGTTCGGGCAGGCTGAGCTTCTGCATATCGCCGCAGGTGCGGATGCCCAGCCCTTGCAGGCGCTCGACCGCCCGCGGCCCGACGCCCCAGAGGCGGCTGACTGGCAGCGGCTCGACAAAGCCCGGCACCTCGGGGGGCGTGATCTCGAAGCAGCCGTCGGGCTTCTGCCAATCGCTGCCGATCTTGGCCAGCAGCTTGTTGGGCGCGACCCCAGCCGAGGCGGTCAGCTCGGTTTCCTGGCGGATGCGCAGGCGGATTTCCTCGGCGATCTCGCGCGCCGGGCGCAGCCGGTCGCTGACGTCGAGGTAGGCTTCATCCAGCGAGAGCGGCTCGATGATCGGCGTGTAGCGCTGCAGGATGGCGCGCACCTTTTGCGAGGCCTCGCGATAGAGTTCCATGCGCACCGGCAGCACGCGCAGATCGGGGCAGAGCTCGAGCGCCTTCCAGGTGGGCATGGCCGAGCGCACCCCAAAGCGCCGCGCCGGGTAGTTGCAGGTGGTGAGCACGCCGCGTCGCGAGCGCCCGCCCACGGCCAGCGGCTTGCCCGCCAGCTCCGGGCGCTCCCGCTCCTCGACCGCCGCGTAAAAGCAGTCCATGTCGATGTGAATGATACGCCGCTCCATTCGCCAGTCGCGTTTCCGCTAGTCGATCCGCCAATCGTAGGGGTAGTTGGAGAGCGGCTCGCAGCCCTCGTCGGTCAGGCGCACGACATCCTCCCAGCGGCAGCCGCCCAGCCCCGGATAATACAGCCCCGGCTCGACCGTCACCACCTGTCCCGCCTCCAGGACGCCCGCCCCACGACTCCCCATGCTGGGGTGCTCGTGGACATCCAGCCCCCGCCCGCGCCCCAGCCCGTGA
>CAYQTM010000189.1:0-4505 GCA_964420355.1 uncultured Opitutales bacterium | reverse complement strand
AACTCGCAACCGACAGCGGCGTGTCAGCAGATCTCTGCAAAATCCGCCTTGAGCAGTTTCTCACCAGGGTGAGCCTGCCTGAGACCGCGCGTGGCGGGTCAGGCAGCACAGCTTTTCTCGCCTTCAAGCTGCATCGTTTCATCTCGGGCGCTGGTGAAATCTTTACAACATTGACGAGCCGCCCGCGGAGCGTGCTGCTCGAGGCCCAACTCCAAGACCCGAATGCGCCCGATCATCGTCTCTACCCCACCCGATTTTGCCGTGAATGCGGCCATGAAGTGCATGTCGTGACGCGTAGCGAGGGGCCGGATGGGGCTTATTTTATGCCACGCCAAATCGACGATACGCCGGTCGACGATGAAGAGAACGACCTGGCGGGCTATCTGATCCCAACCGGAGACGGCGATCCAGACTATGTTTTCACCGGCGAGATCGAGACCTACCCTGAAGAGTGGCGCGAAGAGCGCAAAGGTGTCGAGCGCCTGCGCGCCAATCGCAAGGGAGGCCAACCGCGGCCCGTCATTCTGGGTCCAGATGGCCGCTACTCAGCGTCTGGCCAACCGTTCGGGTTCATTCCCGGGCGGTTTGGTTTCTGTCCGTGCTGCCAAGATCAGCCAAGCCCCAACATGCGCGAACGGAGCAAGCTGGCGGGCCTCTCTGGCGAAGGCCGCAGCTCTGCCACCACCTTGCTCGTCTCATCCGCCCTTGAATGGATGGGCCAGGATGACAACGACGTCCCCACAGAAAAGCAAAAGCTGCTCGACTTCACGGACAATCGCCAAGACGCCGCTCTGCAAGCGGGACACTTCAATGACTTCATCTTCGTCAGCCTCTTGCGTGGTGCAATCCTTCGCGCGGTCCTCGATGCCGGCGCGAGTGGCTTGAGCGAGGACGAATTTGGGCTGCGCGTCGTCAAAGCGCTCGGGTTCATCGCCCAAAACAAGGCGGCACATCCCTATTGGCTCCTCGATCCGGGGGCCAGCGCTGCGGTGCGCGAGGAGGCCCAGCGCACACTGGCCAAAGCGCTCGCGCATCGGGTCTGGACGGATCTCCGCCGCGGCTGGCGCTATACCAACCCGAGTTTGGTCGTGCTGAAGTTAATCGAGGTCAATTTCTTCGCACTCGATGAGATCGCGCAGGACGGCGAGATATTCGCCGCCATCCTGCCGGAACTCGGCGCGCTCGAGGTCGAACAGCGCCGCGATGTTCTCCACACCATTCTCACGGCCATGGTCGAGGGGCTTGCGATTGCGACTGAAGCATTGGATCTAACGGTGCTCGACGCAGTCGCACAAAAGTCGCGCAGCCTGCTGCGCCATCCTTGGGCATTCGACCGCAAGGAAAAGCCGAGAAGCCGCGCCACCTTGATGCTGCAGGCGCCCGGGAAAGCGCAGGTCAAGCTGAGCGAGGAGCAAACCATCGTGCGTGCTGGGCACAATTCCCGCATCGCCCGCGCCATCAATCGCAAATCCGTCATCGGCACCAAGCTCAGTAAGCCAGACTATCTGCGGGTGATGACAGGGCTACTGGAGCTGATGAGTCGCGAAGGGTTGGTCTCCCCAGTTGAGCTCGACCACGATCTGCGCGGCTGGCAACTCTCACCCATCGCCGTGCGGCTGATTCCCGGCCAGGCCATCCGAGACGGTGAGATCCTCGGGAATTCCTACTTCCATGCGCACTATCACGCGATCGCTGAAGAGCTCAAAAGGGGGCGTTGTAGCTACTGGGGGTTGGAAGGTCGCGAGCACACCGCCCAAGTCTCGCCCAAGCAACGAGAATGGCGCGAGTGGCGCTTCCGGTTTGAGGAAGAGGACCGCGCCAACCTCGGCGAGCATCACGCTGACCTGAAGCTGGCGGGCGAATCCAACCAGTTTCTGCCAGCGCTCTTTTGCTCGCCGACCATGGAACTCGGCATCGACATTTCCGCGCTCAACACCGTCTACCTGCGCAATGTCCCGCCGACACCCGCTAACTACGTGCAGCGCGCCGGCCGGGCCGGGCGCTCCGGTCAATCCGCCAACATCGTCACCTACTGCGCCGCACTTTCGCCGCACGATCAGTACTTCTTCGCCCGCCGCCAGGAAATGGTCGCCGGCGTTGTGCGCCCGCCCGCGCTGGATATAACCAACGAAGAGCTGGTGCGCTCTCACCTGCACGCCGTTTGGCTCGCCGAGACCCGCTTGGCCTTGTCGCCCGACATCCCGGAGATCTTGAGTCTGGACAAAGACGGATACCCGCTGACAGAGGCCATCAACAACGAAATTCATTCACCCGGCCTGGTGCCGCGCGCCAAAGCACCGATGCAACGGGTGCTGAACCAAATCCTCGCATCCATTCAAGGCGGCAAACCGGTCTGGATGGGCCAACCGGAAGACTTCGTCCACCAGGTCGCCAGCGAAGCGCCAAACAACTTCGATCGCGCCTTCGACCGCTGGCGCGAGCTTTATCAGTCGGCGCGCGAGCAGCTACAAGACGCGAATCAGCGCTCCATGATCACCGGACTCTCCGGCGCGGATCGTCGCCGCATCAAAGCCGCCCAGATTCAAGCCAGCGACCAGATCGCCATTCTGGAAAAAGGCAAAGCGACCAACGGCTCGGATTTCTATTCCTATCGCTATCTCGCCACCGAAGGCTTTCTGCCCGGCTACAACTTCCCCCGGCTGCCACTCTATGCGTTTATTCCCGCCGAGGACAAAAACAGCGTCTTCTTGCAGCGCGCCCGTTTCCTCGCGATTTCTGAATTTGGACCGCGCAGCCTGATCTATCACGAGGGCCGCGCCTACCGCGTCATCAAGGCCAAGCTCGCCACCCAGTCACGGACCACTGACGGCTCCGATCTCGCCACCCGGGATCTATTCATCTGCTCCAGTTGCGGCGCTTGCCATGACAGTGAGGTCGAATGCTGCCATGCCTGCAGCGCCCCGATGGCCAGTGAGGTGCCAGTCAAACGCACCCTGCGCATTGACAATGTTGAGGCCTGGCCCGCGGAACGCATCACCGCCAACGACGAGGAGCGCGTTCGCCAGGGCTTCGAGATCCAAACCGTCTTCTCTTGGCCACGCAGAGACGGAGCAATCCAGATCACCGAGGCCGAACTACGCTGCGGCTCAACGCCACTCTTTACGTTGCAGTATGCCAACAGCGCCGAGATCAGCCGCATCAATAAAGGACTCAAACGGCGCCGGGATCAAACCGTGCTCGGCTTCAATATCGATCCGCGCAGCGGTTCCTGGGCCAAGGCGGAGAACGAGGAGACCGATGCCGAGCCCCCGCCGGACGAGATCCGCCCCGTGCGCGTCGTCCCCATCGTCCGCGATCGCAAAAATGCGCTGCTCTTTCGGCTGTCCAGTCCAAGTGCTTATGCGCCGGAAACCATCACCACGCTGCACCACGCCCTGTTGCGCGGCATTGAGGTTGTCTTTCAGCTCGAAGAAGGCGAGGTCCTGGGCGAACCCTTGCCGGCACGCGATGACCGCCGCGCCATTCTGGTTTACGAGGCCACCGAAGGCGGCGCCGGTGTGCTAAGCCGTTTGATTGAAGAACCAGACGCACTCGGCCGGGTCGCCCGCGCAGCGCTGCACCTGATGCATTTTGAGCATGTCGATGCAGCCATCGCGACCGGCGATGCGTCCCAACTGACCGATCACGAGGACGAAGCCTGCGTGCGCGGCTGCTATCGCTGTCTGCTCTCCTACTACAACCAGCCGGACCATGAGCTCATCAATCGCATCAGCGACCAGGCCAAGCAACTCTTGGTGGATGTGGCGCGCGGCCAAATCGTGCTGACAGCCACCCCCATCAACCTGCACCCAGCCCCAAGCGACCAGCCCGATGACGACTGGTCACGCCTGTTCGCCGAAGCCGGCCTGCCCGCGCCCGATGGCACTGGCCTGACCTTCGCCGACATGGACATCCCCTATGCTTGGCGTCGCTACTGTGTCGGCGCCGCGTCCTCGCCCCTAACGGCAGCCGCGCGCGAACAGGCAGAGGCCAAAGGCTGGACGCTGTTTGACCTTCCAGGGCCTGACGAGGCCAGCATCCCCGCCGACATGTTGGCGTTGTTCAGGGATTAACCACCATGACCCCAAACTTCACCCCCGGCGATCTCGTCCGCGCCCGCAGCCGCGAATGGGTCGCGCTGCCACCTCCGCGCGACGGACTGCTCGCGCTGCGCCCGCTGTCCGGCAGCGAGCAGGACAGCATCCTCCTCGCTCCGGCACTCGAACTCCTGCCCGTCGAGCCCGCCCGCTTCGACCTGCCAGCAGATGCTGCCATCACCGTGCAGGCCAAAGCCGCTCTGCTCGCCGATGCGTTGCGCCTGACCCTACGACGCGGCGCCGGCCCCTTCCGCTCCGCCGCCCAACTGGGCTTTGAGCCGCGCATCTACCAGCTGGTCCCTCTGCTGATGGCCCTGCGCCTGCCGGTTCCTAGGCTGCTCATCGCCGATGACGTCGGTATCGGCAAGACCATCGAGGCCGGCCTCATCCTGCGCGAGCTGATCGACC
>CAYQTM010000188.1:0-4505 GCA_964420355.1 uncultured Opitutales bacterium | reverse complement strand
TGCTCGAAGTTTCGGTGTCAACTTGGCGAAGGATTTGGGCGTAGGCATCGGCGTAGGAACCGACCGAATCGATGAGGTTTTCCTGTCGGGCGCGGGCAGCGAGAAAGGTCTGGCCGCGCATGGCCGAGGGTGCGACCTCGCGGTGCGCGAGGACATGGCCTTTGAACTGCCCGAAGAAGTCGTCGACCATTTCCTGAAGGTGGGCACGGTGGGCTTCTGAGAAGCTGGGCGGCCAAGTCGCGTCCTTCAAATCGCCGCCAGTGTGGGTGATGTAGGCGGGCTTCCAGCCGCGCTGTTCCCACTGACCCGAGGTGTCGATAAGCGGCAAAATCGTGCCGATGCTGCCGACCTGCGCCGAGGGCGCGGCGACGATGTGACCAGCGCCCGCGCAGATCGCATAGGCCGCCGAGGCCGCCAACTCATCGACCCAGGCGACGGTCGGCAGGCCGCTCTCCGCCACCAGTCGCGCCGTCTCGACGTTGCCCGTTGCCGCGCCGCCGGGCGAATTCACATGCAACAAAATGCCCTTTGCTCCGGCATCGACCGCATCGCCAATCTCTGCCTCGATCTGCTCGTAGCCGGTGTTCCCGCAGGCGCGCTCGATCTGGCTCAAGTGCTTCCCGAGCACCCCGACGACATGGACGTGCGCGATGCCGCGCGTGTCGATCTCAAGCTCCGGTCGCGGGTTGACGAAGGCCGAAAAATCGAGGTTCTCGGCACCGGCCAAGCGGCTCTGCAAAGCCTCGTGAACCGAGAGCCAGCCGCCGGGAGTGATGTGCCAGGGCTGGCGGTAAAGGGCGTTAGTGAGATGTGCAAATCGCATGGCAAAAAGGTGTGGCGAGGGGCAGGAATCGAACCTGCACTTCCGGGGGATGATCCCGATCGGATACCTATCCACCCTCGCTCGGTGCCTCTTTCGCCGTGTCAACCAACTCGCTCAGCGAAGCGCCCGAGGGCTTGTAAAGCATCTCGATGGGCACGCCGTGGCGGCGGGCGGCGTCCACGATGCGGCGGGCGTTCTGGGCACGGATTTCGAGCTGCTCATCGAAGTCCATGCCCTGCTCGGCGTAGTGCTCGGCGAGGGTTTTGAGGCCGGTTTCGACATCGGCGCGGTTCTGCTGGGCTTCGCGCCCGGCATCGACTGTGATGCGGCGCGGGGTGACGAAGCGCACGCGATTCCAGCCCTTGATGGCCGGCAATTCGCCTCGGTCGATGGCGTCGCCGATCACCCAACCCCAAGTGGGCTTGAGAAAGCGCTGGATGAGGATCAGCTTGCGGTGCGAGAAGCGCCGGTCGGCCTTGGCGACCACCAGCCGCACGCCCGCGCCGCCGATCTTCGCGGAATCGAGCACGAACTCGTAAGGCAAAATTCCCGCGCTGCTGTCGCGTTTCAGGTGCTCCAAAAAACCGGTGAAGACGGGGCTGGGGCGCTTCGATTCAAAGCTCTCCAGCGATTCGCCCGACTTGATCGAGACGACCTTCCCGCCGACAATGCGCTGCACAATCTGGGGGTCGCTGCCGTCCTCAGCCGCCGCCTCGGTCTGCACGAAAAAGTCGCCGTCGTCGATCTCGCCGCTCTCGCTTTTGAGGACGCGCGCGATGTCGGCGTTGTCCTTGACCGCGTGTTTTTCGAGCGCGAGCAGCTCCATCTCATCCAGCAGGTGATTGATCGAGTGTTGCAGGGTCGGCGCACAGCGGGCTCCGCTGGCCGACTCCGGCTCGAAGACGTGCATGACCGCGCCCGAGCGCACGTCGCGGTGGCTGCCGTCGTCCTGCAGGACGCGGTAGAAGGTCGGCGCGCCGAAGCGGTCGAAACCGATGCCGTCGACGGTGTCGTTGCGATTCGCGGCCTCGCCAATGCGGTGGCTTTCGAGGAGTTGGATGCGCGGGCGGCCAAAGCGGTCACGCACCTTCACCACGAAGTATTCGCCATCGATATCGATCCCCCGGCAGACCAGCCCCTGGCACTGCTCGAAGCTAAAACGCCCGGTGATGTCGGCGCGCTGGCTCCATCGAGCGAAGTATTCCTCGGCAGCGCGGTTCCAATCGGGGTCACTGGTCTGCGCCTGCGGCTTGATGCCATCGCCCACCGAATAGATCGCCATGTCGCTCACCACCTCGCGAGCGAACCCGGAATTCTTGTGCAGGTAACGGCTCTTGCGCACCAGCTCGCGCCGGGCGGCAGAGGTCAACTCCTTGCGCGCATCGCTCGGCGCTGCACCGGGTACCCGCCCGCGTCGATTGGAGGGATTGGCGGCCTCATAAGCAGACAGACCGAGAAATTTGAAGAAGCGCTTGAACATCACTTTTGAAGATGACCGATAACAACGGATTGCACACTGGTGCGCCGACGCGGACGCGGATAGCGCTCGGGAGCCAGCTTCACCAGCGCCACTTGACACGCCCGAATGATCGCGTGGATCTCCTCCAGCCGCCGCTTGGTCACGCTCGAACCATCGTTTGCATAAGCCGACTGCGTCTTCGTCAGCTCCAGCTTCTGCGCCGCCAAAATCGCCTCGATCTCCTCAACCGAAAACCCGACACTATAATCCACCTGCACCATCACCCGGCGCAGGCGTGTCAAAATTCACTGGCCGAACAAGTCGTTTTAGCTCAGCGGGGCGGTTTCCGCAACACTCTCGCCGCCGATGATTTTGAGCATGACCGCGCCGAGGACTTGCATGCACTCGGCGTCGAAGAGGTGGTTGGGGCGGTTGCCGATCTGCTCCCAGTGCCAGCGGTTGCTCTTCTTGACGCGGCGTTCGCTTTCCATTTGCGAGACGTATTCTTCGGGCACGTCGGCGGGGACTTCCCACATGGGCTGGCCGTTTTCGGGGTCTTGGTAGCGGATGCGCGCGAGAATGTTCAAGTTCGCCGAATATTAAAACAGGCTTACTGGTGGGTAGCACGGTTCGAGGTCGCTGGAAGAAGAGCCGCTGGCGGTCTCTCCTTATTTCCCCTTGCAGCAGGAGCGAGGCGAAAGGCTTTAATTCGCGCAGAAAAAGTAATCTTATGATTTAAGCCTTGCTGGTGCCAAGCTTTTCAGCATCATGTTATATATCATACTGCCAAATCACAATGGGAACCCATTTATGAACCAAGCCAAGTTGCGAAAAGCCGAAGCGATTGTTTCCACAATCAAGAGACCCTCAATCCCTGAGAATACTCTATTCCTGCACGAATTCGCCGGTAATAAGCCGGATGCTGAGGGCTGTTTCGACTTCTGTGAAGCCATCAATAGTGCTATCACGACTCTGGCTGCGCAAGGTGGAGGGCGCCTCGTGTTCGATAATCCTTCAGAAGGGACAGTCACCTACGGCTGTGCGGGATCTATAGCCCTTCGAGATAATATAGAGTTGTCATTTGCCTCTGATACCAAACTTAATTTCAAGTTCAGTCAAAAACCTTCGCCCCCACCGGTGCTCAGCCGCTATGAAGGGACGATGGTCTACATGCGCAGCCCCCTCATTCGTGCCTATAATTGCAATAACGTCGCGCTCACCCGCTTCGACCTTGATGGAGATTGCCCCGTGATTGATGGAGACGGGCAAACCTGTCGTGATTGGGAGGAACTAAGCTTCGCAGTATTAAAAAGAGAGGGGAAGTCCTTGAATGAGGCAGCTTACAACTGTGTTCGCATGGATAACGCAGCACGCACACCGCTCGCGAACCGTGATTATTCCGATGCAGCCCTGCGACCAGCTATGATAGAGTTCCTCTTTTGCAACCGTGTGCTGATTGAAGGGATCAAGCTAGTAAATTCTCCCTTCTGGACTGTACATCCTGTATTTTCCGAGAATATCTGCATTCGCGATGTTGTATTTGATGCTTTCGTATTAAATAACGATGGCATCGATCCTGATTCGTGCCGCAATATACTCATTGAAAACGTTTCCTTTGGCAATGCCGACGATAATATCGCAGTCAAATCTGGGCGAGATATGGAGGGGCGGGAAGGTTTTTCAGTAGCAGGCACAGGTATCTCGAACCTTAATTCTCCTTTCATCGCAAATGGTATACTGAAGGGGCCAACCGAACGCATGGTGGTTCGGAATTGTGATTTTTACGGACATTACGCATTTTGCATAGGCAGTGAAATGTCTGGCGGCGCTCAAGACATCTATGTTTATGATAACCAAACAACCAATTCGAACGCAATGCTCATTTTCCTTAAAGGCGGTCGCGAGCGAGGTGGTTTTATAAAAAATGTCCACATATGGAACTGGCGTGCAAAAAATATCAAAGGAACAGCATTGGCAATATTGACCAACTACGATGTTAACAGTGCTAACGGCGATTATCCGCCTTGCATTTCGGACGTTTCCATATCAAACATTGAAATCGAGACCGCCCGAGACAGCGCAGCAATATTTGGCTGGGAGGATGCCCCGCTTAGAAATATTCGCCTGGATAACATTACGATAACCTCGGTAGAAGACGAAAATATTGATTGTAACCATGTTATCGACCTCTCCTTAAAGCAAGTTACTGCGGGAACAGCTACT
>CAYQTM010000187.1:0-4512 GCA_964420355.1 uncultured Opitutales bacterium | reverse complement strand
GTGGACCTGTCAACCGGCAGAGGACTCGCGGGTCCTTCCCGGGGATGGGCGGTCCCGGCCCGGGGGGCGTCAATGCGGCCCCGCTCAGCTCCCTGCAGGCTGTCAGCAACGGCGCCATCCGCCGCAGCACCCGCATCGCCGCCAGCAGCGAGGACAGGCGCCAATATCTCAAAGAAATGGCCGGCGGCTCCCCCGGGGTGACCGTCCTCCCCAACTGGGCCGACGACCAGTCCATCCGCCCCGTCGCCCCCGCCGACAACCCCCTGCGCAAGGAATGGCAGCTCGAAGACCAGTTCGTCCTCGGCTACAGCGGCAACCTCGGGCGCGTCCACGACTTCGCCACCATGGAGACCGCCTTCGCCGACGCCCCCGCCGAGCTGCGCCAGCGCACCACCTCCCTCTTCATCGGCTCCGGCAAAAACCTCGCCGGCCTGCGCGAGCGCCGCGAAGCCCAGCCCGACTGGCTCTTCAAGCCCTACCAACCCCGCGAACGCCTCGCCGAATCCCTCAGCCTCCCCGACGTCCACTGGCTCTCGCTCGGCCCCGCCTTTCGCCCGCTCGTCTTCCCCAGCAAGCTCTACGGCATCCTCGCCGCCGGACGCCCCTGCATCTTCGTCGGCGACCCCCAAAGCGAGCTGGCCGCCCTCATCCGCGAGGAAAAAATCGGCCTCGTCGTCGCGCCCGGCGACACCACGGCCTTCCGCCAGTCCCTCGCCCAGCCCGCGGCTCATCCCGACCTCCGCGCCGAGATGGGTCGCCGTGCCCGCGCCCTCTTCGATGCCCGCTTCACCAAAGCCCACGCCCTCGCCGCCTGGGAAACCTTCCTGCGCGACACCCTATGAGCGCCCGCTTCGGTCGGAATGTCGATTAGCGACCCTCGGCGAGCTACCCGGAGGGCATCAGTATCTGCCCGTTGAGCACGCCTTCGGGAAGGTCGCTCAGTGAGCCAAGCTTCTGAACGCCCTCGGGAGGCCGGACGGGGCGAATGTCGCCGATGAGATAGCGTTCGACGGGCAACTGCGCACCGTAGGCGACGATGAAGAGCTGGCGCGGTGTGATGACCTGCGCCGCCATGCCCTCGCGCTTGGTGACCTCGGCGACCCAGTGCAGAGTATTGCCCGAGCGGATGACTTGCGCCGTGTCCATGACGTAGGCCGCGCTCGGTAACTCGACTTCCAAATGCAGCAAATACAGCTCCGGCGCTTCGCCGTCCGACGTCGCCAACTCGATCAGCGGTGCCTCGATAGTCTGCCCGCCGACCTCCAGCTCAACCATCCCCGGCGGAAGGGCGCTCGGGCGGCTCGCGCCGCTCAGCGCATAGCGACCCTCGCGCAGCACCACCCGCAATGGCTGCGCCTGAGTTGCGTCCTCGCGAATGACAAGCCCCGCCGGACTCTCGCCCGCCGCCTCGCCATCGCCGCTCGCCCAAGAGTTTGCCGTGCAGCCGCTCATCCCGATCAGTAAAGCCGCGCCCCACCCCAGCGCAAGGCACTTCAAAAAGGGTTTGCATGTTTCCATCCGCATAATCTGGCGCGGAATCCGCCCCGGCGCAAATTCATTTCGCGTTTGCAGTTCGCCTCCATTCAAGGGCTGGCTGACTCCGCTTTTGCGTTTTACGTTTTGCGTTTTCCCCGGCATTGCGCGAGGGCTTCCTCGAAGGTGATCTTGGGGAAAACGTCGAGGGCACCGTCGAGGGTGGCGTCGAAGATTTGGCGGGGTGGTTTGGAGCGGGTGTAGGCGTCGCGGGCGCGGCGGTAGGCGAACTCCGAGCCTTCGAGGTCGGGGAGCTGCCAGGTCTGGTTGGCGAAGTAGCGCGGGTCGAAGTGGTTGGGGTCGTCGCCTTCGAGCACCTGGGTTTCGTTGGCGCTGCCCTTGGTGCTGAAGCGATGGTCAACCCCAATCAAATAGACGTTATCAAAACCCATGAAGTAAGCGAGCTGGAGCGCCGCGTAGGTCACGGTCGAGCCCTCGCAGACGCTGTGGGTGGCGTCGCCGCTGAAGGCGTGGCTATAAGTGTTGTTGAGGAGGCGGCAGTTTTCGGCCTCCTCCAGCCCGGCGCGGACGGCGGGTGCGTAGGCGAGGAAGCTGGTGATCGGCCAGGTGCAAAAGATGTCGCGGCTCTGCTCGATGACGTGGGGGTTGATGGCGACGTGGTAGCTGAGCTGGAGGTCGACGGTTTCGAGCAGGTAGTGGATCTTGTTGAGGCCGAAGCAGTGGCACCCGTTGAGGCGGGTCAAGTCCATGCGGCGGAGCGAGGGGCCGTTGCCAATAATGAAGCAGTCTTCGCCGGCGTGGCGGTCGCGAAAGGCGGCGATGCGCTCGGCGTGTCGCGGCTGCCAGCGGGCAAGCTGCTCGGGGTCGGGCGTGTTGTCGATGATGAGGCGCGCCTGGGGCAGCCCGGCGTCGATCAACTGCCGATAGATAACCGGCGAGGCGCTGCTGGCGATGCGGACTTCGTCGTAATAGGCCCAGCCCACCTCCTCGGCGGAGAGCACGCGCAGCCCCTCGATCTCGGTGCCCTGGCGTGCGGGGTCGTTGTCGGCGAAGGCCACCGCCTCGCAGTCGGCGGGCAGAGCGGCCTTGGCGCGCATACCGGCCTGGCCGGTGCCAAAGATGATGACGCGGCGGCGGCTGGTGGCGGTGATGGTCGGGGGTCGTGTCAGGGGATTAACCATAGCTCAAAAAGTCGGGCGCGTGGGCGAGCAGGGCGTCGCGCTGGGCGGGGTTGCGGGTGGCGATGAGGTTGCCCCAGCCCTCGGGGTGCGGGCGGCAGGTCTCGGCGGGGCACAGCGCGCGCCAGTCGTGGGCGTGGCCGTAGCTGAGGATGGGGTGCCATTCGCTGACGAGGACGTGGTAAGCCTGGTCGGCCAGCAGGGCGAGCATGTCGCCCAGCTCATAACCGAGCGGGCGGGTCTTGCTGTCTTCAAATTCACAGAGGATGACCTCGGGCTGGAGGCGCTCCCAGGGCAGGCCACGCAGCACCATCAGGTCGTGCCCCTCGGCGTCGATTTTCAGGTAGTCGATGCGCTCCAGACGCTCGCGCTCGGCCACCTCGCGCAGGGTGCTCACGCGACATCGGAAGGCCTCGGCGTGGGTGTCGCGAAAGGCGGCGAGCGAGCCGATGCCCTCGCTTTCGGGCGAGGTGTAGAAAGGCACGTCCTCGGCGGGCTGGTCGCTGAGGGCTTCGTGGTGGATGTGGACATCCTGCGCCGCCCATTTGGCGCGGAAGCGCTCCAAATTCTCGATGGCGGGCTCGAAGGCGTGCACCTGCCAGCCCTGCTCGGCAAAGGGGCGAAAGGCCTCGCCCCAACGCGCCCCGACATCCAGCATCACCCCTGCCGGGCGCTCGCGCAGGGCGGCGAAAATCAGGGCGTTTTCGTCAAAGCGCACGCGGCACTCGCGGGTATAGGGGCCGAGGTGGGCGGCGGTCGAGGTGCGGGGGCTTAGTGCAGGCATAGGTCGAAATCGAAGGGGCAAGGCGATAGCGGGCGGTGCGCCCAGGCGGGTGGCAAAAAGCTCCAGACTTGCGCGCCTTCCAGCAGCCCCGCCAGCGCGCCCTCGGCCACCGACGGCAGGCCACGCGGGCGCAGGTAATAGACGCTGTCCCAGCAGACGTATTCGCTGGTGATGCTCGCGGGGCTGCCTTCGAGCACTGGCCGGATAACCTCCCAGCCCGCTGCGTCGCCCAGCGCCAAACGCGCGATGCCCAACCGCAGTTGCAGCCAGGGCGGCCCCTCGGCGGGGATGCGCGGGAGCAGCTCCGGCAGCGCCTCGGTGGCGTCCATGCTCAGGGCGGCCTCCAGCGCGACCAGCCCGGCGAGCGGGTCGTCGGTGGTCAGCGTGGGGTCGCCCAGCATCTTGAGCCCGTGCAGGGTCGGATTGGTGGTGTCGGGCAGAAATTGGCAGACCGCGCGCGGGTAGGCGCGGAGCAGCGAGCCGGGCGGCTTGGTGACATCGCGCAGGGCGGTGAGCAGGCCGGGCAGAGTCCGGAGGTCGGTGTTGCGCACCTGCGCCGTTAGGAACTCGCGGGCGCGGGCGTCGACGGGCGGGCGGGTGGACTCCTGCATCGCCCAGAGCAGGGCGATCCACTTGGCGCGGATGGGGTCGATGGGCGGCAGGAAGTGCTGGCGGGCGGTGGTCAGGGCAAGGGTTGCCCACATGGCGGGCGTGGTCGGCAGCAGATCGGCAAACTCGGGGAAACGCTTGAACCAGCGGTCTTTGAGGATGGCGACGGCCTCTTCCTGCTGGCCGATCATCCCGTGCAGCATGGCGCGCAGGGTTTGAAAGTGCGGCTCACGCGTCCACTCTATCGTCCGCTCGATGAGCGCAGTCTCGACCGCCTCGCCGCGCACCAGCTTCGGTGCCTCGCGGTGCACCAGCGCCCGTGCCAGCGCCATTCGCGCCGGGTAGCGTTGCGGCCCCAGCCGCGCCACCACCTGCTCCACCCAGCTGTCCCAAGCGGCGAACCGCCCGCGCAAGGCGCTCTCGGAGTGCAGCCAGAGCCGGTCCGCC
>CAYQTM010000186.1:0-4554 GCA_964420355.1 uncultured Opitutales bacterium | reverse complement strand
CGTCAGCTCACTGCTCTAGCCCGGCTGCGCCGGGCAGTTCAAAGTTCAAAGTTCTAAGTTCAAAGCATGAGGGATTCAGGCAAAGAGAAACTCTGCAAATAGCTGACACGAAATTTTTTACCAACCTTTTATCAAACCCGAAACCAACGAGCCAGCAGTCAAATTTCTGACTTCTGACTTCTGAATTCTGACTTTCCCATGGCCTTCCTCGACGTTCAGAACCTGCATAAGGACTTCAAGCTACACATCCTCAATGGCAAGGAGATTGCCGCTTTGGAGGATGTCTCCTTCACGATGGAGCAAGGCGATATTGTTGGCCTGACTGGCAAGTCGGGCTCGGGCAAGTCGAGCCTGATGAAGTGCATTTACGGGACTTACCTCTGCAACTCGGGGCACATGTGGTATGAGTCTGAGCACTACGGTCAGGTCGATCTGGCCAATGCCGACGAGCACACCATCTTGTCGATTCGCAAGCACGAGATGACCTACTGCTCGCAGTTTTTGCGCGTGATCCCACGCGTGCCGGCGGTCGAGGTGGTCGCCGAGAGCCTGATCTACAAGGGCATCCCCGAGGACAAGGCGCTCAACACTGCCCGCGAATACATCGAGGCGCTCGGGCTGCCCAAAGAGCTGTGGGACGCCTATCCCAGCACCTTCTCCGGCGGCGAACAACAGCGCATCAATGTCGCGCAGGCCATCATTGCCCGCCCGCGCTTCCTGCTGATCGACGAGCCCACCGCTTCGCTCGACCAAAAGACCAAGGACATCGTGATCGAAATGATCCTCGACCTCAAAAAGTCCGGCACCTCGGTCGTCCTCATCAGCCACGACACCTATGCGCTGGAAAAGATGTCCTCCCGACGCCTCCACCTCGCCGGAGGTCGCATCGAGGAAGTCGCCGTCGCCTGATCTTTGCTTACCAAACTGCGCTCTCGACTGGAACCTGCGTTTTCAAAATTTCAACCACCGTTCGTTCCATGAAGATCGCCAACCAACCTTCTCCGAAGCCCTTTTTTCTGCTGGCTTCCCTCCTGCCTGTTTTTGTCGTCCTGCTCTTCATCCTCGCCTTCAGCGGTTGTGCCGCGCCCGAGGAGGAAGTCGTCGAAATGCCCAACGGCGAGCTTTGGCCGGCCAGGGTCAAGCTCGCCTTCACGCCCTCGAGTGAAGATCCCGAGCGGCGCATGACCATGTATGACGAGATCGCCGAATACCTCAGCGGCGAAATCGGGATCGAGGTCGAGCTGGTTCGCTCCAGCTCCTACGCGCCGATGATCGAGGCCATGCGCTCGAAGAAGATCGACATCGCGCAGACCGGCTCGATGGCTTACCTGCTCGCGCATAACAAGGCGGGTGCCGAGGCCATCGTCACGCGGGGACTGCCGGGCGGCGTGCCGGGGATTTATCACTCGGCCATCGTCACCAGCCCCAAGTCCGGCCTCAATTCGCTGGAAGAGGTGCAGGCGAAGGCCAAGGATCTGACGCTCTCGTTTACGGCCGCCGCCTCGACCTCGGGGCATCTTGTGCCCCGCACCAAGCTGGAGAGTATGGGGCTTGTGCCGGAGCGGGACTTTGCGCAGGTCGGGTTCACCCAGAGCCATTTGAATTCGGTGATGACGATCGTCGCCGACAAAGTGGATGTGGCCGGGCTTCAGTTGCTGACGATCGAGCGGCTGATCGAAGACGGGCGCATTCAGCCCGGCGAGGTCAAGATTTTGTGGGAAAGCCCACCTATTCCGACGGGGCCGATCTCCATTCGCGGCGATCTGCCCGAGGGGCTGAAAAAGGCGGTGCAGCAGGCCTATCTCGACATGCAGACCAAGCGACCCGACATCTTTGAAGAAGTGCGCGTGGCCTCGCGACGTCCCGACATGATTTATGTGGCCGTCTCGGATGCCCACTGGCAAGAGCTGCGCGAGATGGCGCTCAACCTCGACACCATCCAACTCCTCGATTAACTCAAACCCCGTTCTTTTCCAGTCCTTCCCAACCTCAACTGCGCGACTCCCATGCTCCAACTCGAAAACCTGACTAAAACACTGCCGAGCGGCAAAAAGCTGCTCGATAACGTCTCATTTTCCGTCGGCAAAGGTGAATTTGTGGGCATTCTCGGCGCGAGCGGTGCCGGCAAGTCGCTCACCATCCGCTGCATCCTCGGGCTGACCAAGGCCTGCAGCGGCTGTTGCGTCTTTTCGGATTCCAAAGACCGCGTTTACAACACCCTTGCGATCAAGGGGCGCGATCTGCGGCAGGCACGGCGCAAGATCGGCGTGATCTTTCAGGGCTACAATCTGGTCAAGCGCCTGACGGTGGTTGAAAACGTGATGATCGGGCGGCTGGCCAAGATTTCGCCCCTGCGCAGTTGGTTTTATGGCTTCACCGACAAGGAGGCTTATCAGGCGCTGGCCGCACTGGATCGGGTGGATATGGCCGACTACGCCACCCGCCTGACCGGTTCGCTCTCGGGCGGCGAGATGCAACGGGTGGCCATCGCCCGCGCCATCAACCAGAACCCCGCGCTCTACATTGCCGACGAGCCCATTTCCTCGCTCGACCCCAAGAATGCCAAGCAGATCATGAAGCTGCTCGCGCCGCTGGCCGAAGAGCAGCCGGTGATCGGCGTCTTTCACCAACCCGACATGGTGGCGCGCTATTGCACCCGCATGATCGGGATCAAGGACGGGCAGATCATTTACGATGGCGAACCCACCGCCGACCGCGAGCTGCTGCGCGACATCTACGGCGAGGAGCTGGCCGATGTGGCCAACGAGGAAGCCGCCACCGACACGCGCCAAGGCCACCAAGGCCACGGCCTCCAGCCCGTTTACGGGATTTAAGATGTCCGTCGCCCTCGACCCCAGACACGCGCTCGACCGGATTTACGGGCCGTCGAAAAAGTTCCGGATCGGGGGCGCGCTGTTCTTCCTGCTGGTGCTGGTTTCGGTGGCGTCGATCGCGACCGAGGTCAATCTGGTGGAGTTCGTGCAGGATGTGCCGAAGGGGTTGGTGCGGGCACAGGACTTTTTCGTGCCGGAGTTCGCCAGCATCGAATGGCCGGCAATGGGCTGGGCGGCGATTGTGACCGTGCTGTTGGCCGCGATTCCGACGCCCATCGGCATCTTTTTCGCGCTGCTGCTGGGTCTGGCGGCGGCGAAAAATCTCTCGCCGAGCTGGCTGCGCTATGGGGCGCGGGCGCTGATTACCGGGCTGCGCGGGATGCCCGAGTTTGTCATCATGGTGCTCGTCGCGGCGGCCTTCGGGCTGGGGCCGTATCCGGGGATTGTCGCCATCGTGATCGGCAGCATCGGCATGTTGGGGCGCCTCTTCGCCGATGCCATCGAGGAGGTCGAAGGCAAGGTCATGGAAAGCATCGAAGCCACCGGCGCCACCCACTGGCAGGCGATTCGCTACGGCGTGCTGCCAGAGGTCATGCCCTCGATCATCGCCAACTCGATCTTTCGCTTTGAGATCAACATGCGCCAGGCCGGCCTCCTCGGCGCGGTCGGCGCAGGCGGCCTCGGCTACGAACTTGCCGAAGCCATCAACACCCTCGAATACGGGCGCGCCAGCACCATCCTTCTCATCACCCTCGCCATCATCTTCATCACCGAAAAAGTGTCCGACCAGCTCCGCAAACGCATAACGGATAAAGATGCGATTTAACGTGAAATTATGTTTACTTTATCAAATCCGCAATTAGGGTACCCTCATAATTACGCCGCTTGCACTTATGCAGAGGAGGAAAAATGAAGAACCCGATTGTTGCCCGGAAGCATGAAATACAACGCCGCCTTGCCAAAGAGGCGGGCTACTCCGTGCGGGTCTATTCCGAGATGGCGAGGAAGTGCTATGCAGAGTATGAAAAGGCCAAGCTTGAACGAAAGCAGTGACGACCATGAATCCCGCGTTTTCTGACATCGACCCCGCGCTGGCGGCCAAGCTGCCCAAGAGCGCTTTGCCCTCGCGGAAATTTTTCTGGGGTGCGCTCAGCATTGGGTCGGTGCTGGCCTTTTTGATCGCGGCCTTCACTGTGTTGGGGATCAACCCCTTCCTGTTTTTTACCGAGTTTCATTACGTCGCCAATCTGGCAAATGAGATGACCCCGCCCGACTGGGGGCTGCTCTTCGACAGCGCGATGCTCTGGTCGCTGGGACAGACCTTTTCGATGGCTTTCCTCGGGACGCTGGTGGGCGGGTTGCTTGCCTTTGGGCTGGCCTTTCTCGCGGCGAAAAACACCACCCCGCGCGGCTTCCTGCGCCCGATTTTCCGCACTCTGCTCGCCTGCCAGCGGGTCGCGCCCGATTACGCCATCCTGATGATAATCGTGATCGCGGTGGGCATCGGCCCCTTTGCCGGGGTGATCGCCATCATCATCGGCTCGACCGGCATGTTCGGCACGATCTTCGCCGACAGTCTGGAGCATGTCGACGAGCAGGTGGTCGAGAGCGTGCGCATTACCGGCAGCGAACGCCTTCAAGAATACCGTTACGGCGAGCCTCCGCCAGTGGAGCCCAGCTTCGTCGGCAACTTCTTCTCCACCTTCGAGATCAACCCCGG
>CAYQTM010000185.1:3608-4563 GCA_964420355.1 uncultured Opitutales bacterium | reverse complement strand
GTAGTTTCCCCTGCTCTTGAATGGTGGGTTACTCGTGGGCGGCGAGGAAGTCGATGAGGGCTTGCATGTGCGCCTCGGTGTAGTGGTCGTAGGAGGGCATGGGGCTGTCGGGGAGGTAGGTGGCGGGATTGCGGGTAACGAGGTTGAAGTAGTCGGGGTTGTGCTTGGCCTGGATGCCGAGGGTGCGGACGAGGGAGGTGGAGAGGTCGCCGCCAAAGCTGCTGTTCTGGTCGAGGCTGTGGCAGTTGATGCAGGCGTTGAGGTAGATCTCGCGTCCGCGCACGGCACCCTCGGGCAACTCGGCGAAGTTGCCGCTGTAAAAGTCGGCGGTGGCTTGGGCGTAGGTGGTGAAGCGCAGGCGCTGGACAGCGTAGGGCTTCTTGTTGTTGGGGTCGAGCAGGCCGTCTTCGTTCGCGATGCGCAGGTAGTGCGGCCCGATCTTGGCGTTCGCCCACGCCTCGTGGGGCTGCCCGTCGATGCTGAGGATGAAGTAGGGGCGGTGGCGCTCGATCTGGGCGCGGGTGTAGTTGGATTGATAGGCATCGGCGCAGTCGGCCAGCACAAAGTCCTGACTTTCGGGCACCCCGAGCGCGTCCATCAGGTCGGCGAGGAACACCCCCTCGATCTCCGCCTGGTGCACCGTCTCGCCGTCGTAGTAGCCGCCCTCGAAGCGATGAGTCGGCAGGCTGCGCAGCGCCTCCAGCGGCAAATAGCCGCGCCGTCCCGCGCCGAGACCGGGGACTTCCGTGCCGCGAATTTCGAGGTCGAAGTCGCCGGTGGGCGCCTCCAGCAGCTCCAGCGTGGGCAGCGCGGGCGGCTCGGTCGCGGTTGCGTCCTCGGCCTGTGCGAGGAGGATGGGCGTTGGCGCGGTCTGGCCAAGCGGCGTGCGCGCGGCGCTTTCGGGGGTCGCGGCGGTGGGCAGGGTCTCGGGCAGAAATTCGGGCGTGAAGACCTC
>CAYQTM010000185.1:0-3598 GCA_964420355.1 uncultured Opitutales bacterium | reverse complement strand
CTCCGGGCGCACTTGCCCCAGCGCCTCGCCCGCCTCGGCAGAGCCATAAACCAACTGGTGCTCGCGCATTGCCTCGCGCACATAGGCGATAAATTCGGGGGTCTTCTTGGGGTTGCGCTCGGCGATGGCCGCGTGTGCCTCGGTGCCCGGCGTCTGCATGTAGGCGTGCCAGCCCGCCAGCGAGACCTCGACAAAGGCGCGCACCGCCTCGGGGCGCTCGGCGATCAGGCGGTCGGTCGTGTAGATGACGCGGTAGGGGTCGAAGCCGGTCTCGCGCAGCAGCAGCAGCTTGGGCTGCACGCCGTGCTGGCGCACATAAAACGGTTCGCTGGTGAGGAAGACCTGTTGGATAAACGCGGGGTCGGCCATGAAGCGCTCGGTGCCGAAGTCGAGCGGCAGCAGCTCCAGCTCGATGTCGAACTTGCCCTCGATGAGCGGCACCCAGGCCTGCCCCGGCGCGGCCATTACACGCTGGCCGTCCAGATCGGCAAAGCTATCGATGGGGTTGCTCGCGTGCAGCATCAGCGCCTGGGGGTCGTGCTGCATAAAGGCGGCAACAATTTTAAAGTCCAGCCCCTGTGCCCGCGCCAGCATCACGTCATCGCTCCGCCCAATCGCAAAGTCCACCCGCCCGCTGGCCAGCTTCTCCATAATCAGCGCATTCGGTCCGCCCTCCAGAACCGCCACCTCGATCCCTGCCTCGGCATACAGCCCCATCTCCGCCGCCTGATAAAACCCGCCATGCTCCGGCTGCGCCAGCCAATCCGTCTGCAAACGCAACACCTCACCACCCGACTGAGGCTCCCCACACCCCGCCCAAACCAGACAACCCACCATCACACTCAGCAAAAACCCGCGCATCTTCATGATTAGATAATTTTTTCGTAATCTCTGAATAAAGATTGGCTCGCAAAGACGCAAAGTCGCAAAGGAATGCGGGCGTGCTCTGGCTAAGGGCGTTCGGTTATGGGGAGTGCTTCGTGATTCGTAAGATTGGTGAGATCCGTAGTTCAATCAAGGCTTGGGCGGTCATTCGCTTTGGATAGGGGAGGTTGGTTCGCTGGTTTTGACGGTGATGACGTCGTGGGGGCTGCTTTCGCGTTGGCCGGCTGGGCTGACGCGGACGTAGCGGGCGCGGGCGCGGTGCTCGGTGAGGTTGGCCGCGCCGAGGTAGCCCATGCCACTGCGGAGGCCGCCGGTCAGCTCGCGCAGGACAAGGTCGACGCTGCCCGAGAGCTCTTTGAGCGCCTCGATGCCTTCGGCGGCGGCCTTGCGGTTGACGTCTTTGGTCTCGTGGCCGTAGCGGGCGGCGCTGCCGGCCTCCATCGCGGCGGCGCTGCCCATGCCCCGGTATTGTTTGTAGAATTTGCCGTTAATCTCCATGATCTGCCCCGGTGCCTCGGAGCAGCCGGCCAGCAGGCTGCCGCAGATGCAGGCGTCGGCGAGGGTGAGCGCCTTGACGATGTCGCCGCTCTTGGTAATGCCGCCGTCGGAGATAATCTTAGCGCCGCAAGACTCGGCGGCTTTGCGCGCGGCGTAGAGGGCGGTCATCTGGGGGATGCCGACCCCGGCGACCACCCGCGTGGTGCAGATCGAGCCGGGCCCCTGCCCAATTTTGATCGCGTTGGCACCGGCGCCCGCCAGATAGCGCACGCCCTCGGCGCTGGTGACGTTCCCCGCGATGAGGGTCAGCCCCGGATGCTGCTCGCGTAGGAAGGCGATGGCCTCGCCCACGCCCTCGGTGTGCCCGTGCGCGGTCGAGACGGCCACGGCGTCGACCCCCTCTTCGACCAGCTCGCCGACGTGCCCGGCCAGCGCGTCGCGGTCGAGCGCGCCATCGGACAGGCGCTTCAGGCCGACCGCCACCCCGCAGACCAGTCGGAACTGGCTGTCGCGCGCCGGGCGCACCGCCGCCTTGCGCTCGGCGTTGATGCGCTCGATGTCCGAGAGGGTGAATAGCCCTTTGAGCTGCCCTTCGGCGTTGACCACCAGCAGCTTATGAATGCCCATGTGGGTGTCAAAAAACTTGTCGGCGGCGCGGATGGGGTCGTCGCCCAGCTCATTTTCGGGCATGGTGTAGAGCTTGTCGCGCTCAAACATGGCCTCCTGCACCTGCCGCGCGGCGTAGCGCTCCTTGACCACCCGCCCCGGCAGCAGCCCGAGCAGCACCTCGCGCTCGTCGACCACCGGAAAGGTCGAAAACTTGAATTTCTTCTCCTCGATCAGCTCCAGCACCCGCCCGATCGTCCAGTCAGGGCGCACGGTGATCGGCTCCTGAATGAAGCCGTGGATGTGGTTCTTCACCCGCGCGACCTCCTTGACCTGCTGGCGCTCGGCCATGTTGTAGTGGATCAGCCCGAGCCCGCCGTTGAGCGCCATGCGGATGGCCATGCGCGCCTCGGTCACGGTGTCCATATCCGAGGAGATGATCGGGATTTGCAGGTGCAGGCTCTCCGAGAGCGAGGTGCTGATCTCGGTCATGCGCGGCAACACCGCCGAGTAGCGCGTCGCCAGCGAAATGTCGTCGAAGGTGAGCGCATCCGGCAGCACGCGCGGAAAAAACTGGTCGGCCCCGAGGTAAAAACTCAGGTCGCTGTCCGCGTCCGCCGCCTGAACATTCGATTCCAAAGCCATGCGTGAAAGTGAACCTCCCACGCCGCCTCGTCAACGCTATTCGCCAATGATCGAGGAGGTTGCCGCTGAAAGCTACCAGCCATCAAAAGGCCGGAATCGGTCGGTGGGATTTGACGTGGAACGATTGCCGCGATTTAATGACGTTACACTTCTACCCTGGATTACCTTGAACGACAAATTGATAAAGTGGCTGCCGATTGCGCTGGCTGGACTGATGGCGCTGTGGTTTGTGGTCGAGTCTGTGCCTCGGCCATCGGCGCGGGGCGAGTTTGATTTGCGGCGCTTTGCGGAGCTGCCGGTGCAGCTCGGCGGGCGGATTAAGCCGCTCGATTCGGTGGCGCGGAATAATTTGCTGATCCTCAGCGAGCGGCAGTCGGTTGAGACGCCCTCGGGGCAGGAGCTGAGCGCAACCGAGTGGATGGCCGAGATGGCGATGAACCCGGAGGAGGCCAACACTTATAAAGTATTCAAGCTGGTTTTCCCGGAGGACTTGGCGCTGGGTGAGCTGACCGATGCCGAGGGGCGCTACCATTCTTATTACGACCTGCTGCCCTACCGCGAGGAGATCGCGATGGCCGCGAGCAATGCCAATCCCGAGCCGCAACTGCGCGATGCCTACCAGCGGCAGATGGTCAAGCTGGCCAGCAATCTCGACCGCTATGAGCGGCTGCTGCATAGTTTTCATCCACCCGATAATCTCGACCGCATCGAGCAGGAATACGCCGCCTATCATGCGAGCATCCCGGGCGGGGCGCGGGCGATGACCGCGCAGATGCAGGGCGAGGAATATGACGAGGAAGCCTTGCAGCGGCTGCGCACCTTTGGCGAACGCTATGCGCAGCTCTCGCGCATCGCGCTGCTGAGCATTGTGCCGCCCTCGGCGGTCAGCTCGGAGCCGGATCACTGGGAGAACGTGGGCACCAGTCTGCTCAATACGATGCGCACGGGCGAGATCGACCCCTTT
>CAYQTM010000184.1:0-4579 GCA_964420355.1 uncultured Opitutales bacterium | reverse complement strand
AGCGAGGCCGCAGTCGGCTCGTTGATGATGCGGAGCACCTCCAGCCCGGCGATCTGCCCGGCGTCCTTGGTCGCCTGGCGCTGCGCGTCGTTAAAGTAAGCCGGCACGGTGATGACCGCCTGCGTGATGGTCTCGCCGATGTAGGACTCGGCGTCCGCCTTGAGCTTGCCGAGCACCATCGCCGAAATCTGCTCCGGCGCGAACTTCTCGGTCTTGTCGCCCACCTGACACTCGATATACGCGTCGCCATTCTTGCCCTCGATCACCTTGTAGGGCAGGCTCTTGGCCTCTTCGCCCACCTCGGTAAACTTGCGGCCAATCAGGCGCTTGGCGGAGAAAATTGTGTTTTGCGGGTTGGTCACCGCCTGGCGCTTGGCCGCCTGCCCGACGAGACGTTCGCCGCTCTTGGTAAACGCCACCACGGAGGGGGTTGTCCGCGCGCCTTCGGAATTCGGGATGACCTCTGGCTCGCCACCTTCGACGATCGCCATGCAGGAGTTCGTTGTGCCTAAATCAATGCCTAGAATTTTTGCCATATGCTCTCTTCACATGCAGATCAGAGGCCACCCCGTCAAAAACTTCATAAGCCGTTGACAACCAGCAACCAAAAGTTTTTACAGCAAATTTACCACCCCGCCGCGCGCCCAGAATGTGCGCCAGCTTGGCGCACTTGTGACGCACCTGCGCCAGAGTCGTGCCACGCCTTGGCAACTCTCCGCGATTGCAGGAGAATCTCGCTTTGTGACCGGACGAATCATCGTCGGAGTGAGCTCGTAAAACTGAGCCGCAATTATGCAGTTGATCGGGGCGGCTTGCATCAAGTCCTTCTGCTGCAAAGCCTTGTGCGACAGACTTGCGGCACTACAAGTGCTGCTTTGCTGACACCCAAGACTTTTCGCTAGAAGGCTTTGCGCAATCCATCCCCTCCAACCGCAACGCTGCGGCTAGGGATTGGTGATGCGGGCGGCCAGTTCGGCGAGGGCGGCGCTCATTGCCTCGACGATAGTCTGGGCGTCGCGCGAGGTCAGGGGTTGGGTGATGACGGCGCTTTCCGGCAGCCGAAGCCTGCTGTCGGTTGGGTTGCCGATGAGCTGCCAATCGGCTACAAGCACCACTTGCGCGTTTGCGAAATCAGCCTCGAAGCGGTGAATGCGCAGCACCAGCGTTGCCATGCCCTCGGGGCGCAGCATCGGATCGTGCGGCAGCGGCGTTCCCGGCGAAAGTTGCTGGGCAAGCGCCCGGGCAATCTCCAGGTCGAGCGCCTCGACCCAGCGTGCGCCGCTGAGCGCCTGCATCTCATGTGTGTCGATGCGGACAAAAATTTCGGAGCTGGCGAGGAAGCGCGGGATCTGCACGCGGTCGATGTAAAGCTGCGGCGGGTTCGCAATCGGCTCGGTCGACTGCGGCATGCTCAGGGTATAAAAGCGCGTCAGGTCGGGCTGGGGGTCGAGGCTGACGCAGCCGCCCAGCGCCAGCGCGAGCAGCAATAAGAAAGCAGTGGTGAGTCGGGCGGTCATTCGCGATTGGAGTTGGCACGACCCCGCAGCAGCGCCTCGGGGTTGCGTTCGAGGTATTCGGCCAAACGCCCCAGCGCGATCGCCGTGTTGGAAATTTCGCGCAAAGTGGTGTCGAGCCGCCGCCGCAGACTTGACTCTGGCGCAAGGGCACCGCGGGCTCCAGCAGTGAATTCCTGCAGGGCGGTGAGCGCCTCGCGCGCCTCGGCCAAGGTCTGAGTTAGCTCGGGTGTGAGCGTCTGCGCCGATTCATCGAGTTGCGCCGCCAGCTCCCTCAGCTTTTCGAGCGAGGCACGGGTGCTCGCCAGGGTGGACTCGATTTCGCCCGACTCCAGCGCCTTGGATATGGAGTCCGCCGCCTTGGAAAGCGAGGCCGTAATCGCCTCTGCATCAAAGTCTTCTGTCCTTTGCGCAATCAGCTCTAGCAGCTCGGAAACCGAGGCGGACAGCGACTCAAAATCAATCGACCCGATCCGCGTAATTGCCTGTGTCACCTTCTCGGTCACCTCTTCGAGCTGCGACCGCACGGTGGGGATTTCCATCAGGCCGTCGCCATCCTGATGCAGCGCATATTCAACCTGAGGCTGGTAGCCCAGCTCGATGTAAAGCAGCCCGGTGATGAAACTTTCCATCTCCAGCTTAGCGCGCAGCCCGGCTTCGACCTGCTCCGCAAAGGCACGGCGGTCGGAAAAATCGAGGTCGACGTTGTGGTTGCTGGCCAGCCGCTCCTTATCGAACTCGGCCACCACTGGCACGGCAGTCGAAGTGAACTTCTGGTTGGGCAGCCGCACCTGAATGGACACCACCCGACCCACTGGCACGCCCTTGAACTTCACAGCCGAGCCCACATTCAGCCCGTTGACCGACTCATCGAAATACATCACCACTCGCTCGTGCGGACGCAGAAAATTCATCGCACCGAAGAAGATGAGCAATGCCGCAAGCAGGGTCAGCCCACCGGTGACAAAGATACCAATAGTAATGGGGTTCGCTTTACGGCTCATTTCTCGCGGGGTTCAATATCGGCAGCATGAGCCATCGCGCCCCGTCTTTCAACCCCTTTACGCGGGTTTGACCACTGTTGGACACGGATATGCACTGATTTGAAGAATCACTCGGGGAGGACAATGATGTCCTCGGGTTCGGCGGTGGCGTAGATGTTGCGGTTGCGGGGTGGGCTGAGGTAGCGGGGGTTGGCTTGGGTGATTTGGAGGCTTCCCTTGGCGGTGCGGAAGCGGTAGCGGGCGATGTCGCCGAGGAATTCGACCGACTCGATGCGGCCCTCGAAGCTGTTGACCTCCGGGCGCATGAGCTCCAGACGCAGGGCTTCGGGGCGGATGCTCAGCTCGACCGTCTTGCCCTCGGCAGGCTCTTTCTCCGGGTCGAGCAGGGTCGCTTGCAGCTCGCCGAAGGGTGTGTCAACCAGCACGGTGCCCGCGCCGGCGCGCAAAACCGTGCCCGCCGTCCCATTGCTGTCGCCAATGAAGCTGGCGATGAAGCGGCTGCGCGGGCGACGGTAGATTTCCAGCGGCTCGCCGATCTGCAGGATGCGTCCGCGCCCCATCACCGCAATGCGGTCGGCGATGCTCAGCGCCTCGCGTTGGTGGTGGGTGGTGTAGATGACGGTCAGATCGTAAGTCTCGGCGATGCCGCGTATCTCGGCGCGCATGTCGCGGCGCAGGCCGGGGTCGAGCTGGCTGAGCGGCTCGTCGAGCAGCAGGCACCAGGGGCGGGCGATGAGCGCCTGGGCGAGCGCGGTGCGCTGGCGCTGCCCCGAGGAAAGCTCTTCGGGGTGTCGCTGGGTGAGGTCGCTCAGGCGCATCAGATCGAGGATTTCGTCCATGCGCTCGAGGCGCTCTTTGCGCGGCAGGCGAAGGGGCTTGATGCTGCGTTTGAGGTGTTGCTCGACCGTGAGTTTCGGCCAGAGGGCGAAGTTTTGGAAGACGATGCCGGTGTTGCGGCGAGCCGGGCCGAGGCGCGTCACCTCGCGGTTGCCAAAATAGACGTGCCCGACATCGGGTCGGCACAGTCCGGCGATCACGCGCAGCAGGGTGGTCTTGCCGCAGCCGTTGGGGCCGACCAGCGCCAGCACCTCGCCGGCCTCCACCTTCAAGTCGACGCTCTCCAGCACTAGATTTTTTCTGAAGCGCTTCGACACGCCTTCGACTTCCAAGCCGCCCATGCCTCCAAGGGACGCAATTCCTCGGCCAAACGCAAGCGCTTTCCCCATCCATCTTTCAACCCGGGTTGGGGCATTTCACATTAATCCAGACAAGACTCTTTTATTCTGAGCGTTCATGCGAGCCGCAAAGCAAGTTCTCAATGCCTCAGCGTCCCCGCGCCTCTGTGCCTCCGCGTTAAACAAAGATGTCCGGGAATCCAAACACCGCCTTCAGCAAGATTCGTGTGGATTCGAGCGATTCGTGGTTAAAATTTTTGTCTTTAACGGCGGCGGCGGGAGGGTGTGGCGCGGCCTCGGGGGCCGGTGGCGAGGGGTTTGAGGTCTTGGGCGTCTTTGTTGACGCGGCGCATGACGCGGACTTCCTCTTTGCGCATTTCGGCCCAGCCGATTCCCATGAAGAAGATGAAGAGGAACTGGGCGCGGACGGCGGGATGCGACATCGGGAAGTCGATCACCATGAGCGGCAGCAAAATGGCGCAGGCCAGCAGGCAGTAGTTCGACAGCAGATTGGAGCGTTTGCGGGTGAAGTAGCGCAACACGAGCAGGAAGGGCACGGCCAGAATCAGCGCCAGCCCTCCAAACCCAAAGGAGATGATCGTGCCGAGCAGGTCCGAGTGAGCCGTGGCGTAAAAGCCCTCGGGGAGGTCGTCGTCCTGATAGAGCGGGAAGGCGCTCGGAAAGCCCTCGGCACCCCAGCCCCAGAGCGGCATCTGCTGGATCATCCCCAGCGCCCCGCGATAGATTTTCGTGCGCTCCGCCATCGCGCTGACCGGCATGACCATCTGCGGCGCGGCCTCGGCGGCGGCAACGGTCGGGGTTTCTTCGATGGGTGTGCCGGGGCTGCGCGGTGTCAACAGGCTGGCGATCCCAAGAATAAGCACGA
>CAYQTM010000183.1:0-4599 GCA_964420355.1 uncultured Opitutales bacterium | reverse complement strand
GGAGCGTAAAGCCCCGGCGCGAGGTCGAAAAGTGATGCGGGGTAGTCATGGGAAGAAAGGCTTAGCGCCCGGGCTCGATATTGTCGAGGTTCGCCTCGGCGTAATCATTGGGGGCATTCGAGAAGATACCGGTCGAAGGACTGAAGTCATCCGTGCTGAAAGCGCCATCGGGGCCAGCAGAGAAGATGTGATACGAAGGGTAGTCCCAAGAGCCGTCGTCCGCGCTGGTCTTGTAATGGTAGAGGTAGGGATTACCCCAGGGATCCACAATCATGTCGTCCTCGATCGTGTAATTCTCATCCGAGATGAAAGGCTGCTGGTCGTCGGTGGGGATGCTCGTGCCATCGAGGGCGACCTCGTTGCTGAGGTAGCTATAGAGATTCTGTGCGGCGGCGGTATTGGCGGGGTCGCCGCCGAAGTTGACGTAAGGGTAGTCGCCGTAACGCTTGCGAAAGTCCTCCAGCGCCACCCGCAGACCCTCGATCTGCGCCTTGGCGGTGGCTGCCGCCTGCTGGTTTTGCACGCCGTTGGCCACCCCGACCGCGATGGCAGCGAGAATGGCGATGATGCCGATCACGGTCAGCAGCTCGATGAGGGTGAAGCCTGCACGCTGCTGGCGACGGAGGCGAGATGGGGGTAAAGCCGACTGCATGTAGAGAGTTAACGGAAAAAAGTGCGTGCCTGTCAACGCCTTGCTGAGCCCGAGCGCAGTTATTTGGCTGCGACCCCGCCGTTGGCGAAAGGTTCCGCCGCGTGTGGATTTTGCTGGTCAAGCGGGCGCGATGTGCGCGATAGTTGGGGAATGTCTGATCGCCACACCATTGCTCTGGGAACCGACCACGCCGGATATGCCTACAAAGAGGCGGTGAAAGCCATGCTCATCGAGCGCGGCTGCGAGGTGCATGACTTTGGTGCCTTTGATGATACGTCCTCGGATTACCCGGACTTTGTGCGTCCGGCGGCCGAGGCGGTGGCGGTGGGCTTTTGCGACGGTGGTGTGGTCTTTGGCGGCAGCGGCAATGGCGAGGCCATCGTGGCAAATAAAGTGGTGGGCGTGCGCTGCGCGGTCTGCTGGAGCGCCTGGACAGCCGAGATGGCGGCGCTGCATAACGATGCCAACTGCATCTCGATCGGCTCGCGCACGGTGACGCAGGACGAGGCGCTGGCCATCGTCGAAACCTGGCTGAAAACAGAGTTTGAAGGCGGGCGGCACCTGCGGCGTATCGAGAAGATCGAATCGCGCGACGCCACCGAGGAAATCGACTGAGCCACCCGCAAAGACTGACCTTTCAACCCCTCGACGCATGGCCGAAACCACTTGGACGCACCCCGACCTGCTCGGCATCGAATCGCTCAGCCGCGAGGAGATCGAGCTGATGCTGGAGGTCGCGCGCTCGTTCAAGCAGACCATGAGCCGCAGCCAGAAAAAGCTGCCCACCCTGCGCGGCAAGACCATCATCAACCTCTTTCTGGAGCCCAGCACCCGCACACGCGTCGCCTTCGAGGCGGCGGCCACCCGCCTGAGCGCGGACGTCATCTACATGCAGGGCGACTCCAGCAGCACGGTCAAGGGCGAGAGCCTGCGTGACACCGCCCAGACCCTGCAGGCGCTCAATGCAGACATGATTGTCCTGCGGCACAGCGCCGCCGGCAGCCCGCTCTACCTCAGCCAGATTCTCGACATCCCGGTGATCAACGCCGGCGATGGAGCGCACGAGCACCCGACCCAGGCGCTGCTCGATGCCTTTACGCTGGTCGAGCGCTTTGGCTCGCTGGAGGGCAAGAAAGTGACGATTCTCGGCGACATCCTGTTCAGCCGCGTGGCGCGGTCGAACATCTGGTGCCTCAGCAAGCTGGGCGCACAAGTGACGCTGGCCGGGCCGGCCACGCTGGTGCCGCGCGAGTTTGAGGCCTGCGGCGTGACCGTCTCGCACAGCCTGCCCGAGGCCATCGCCGAGGCCGACGCCGTCATGCTGCTGCGCGTGCAAAAAGAGCGGCAGACGCGCGGGCTCTTCCCGTCACTGAGCGAATACACCAGCCTCTTCGGGCTGAATCAATCGCGGCTGGACTGGCTGAAACCCGAGGCGATCATCATGCACCCCGGGCCGATCAACCGAGGGGTGGAGATCGACAGCGAGCTGGCCGACTCCCCGCGCTCGGTCATCCGCGATCAGGTGACCAAGGGCGTGGCCACCCGTATGGCGGTGCTCTACCTCTGCGCCGCCGCCGCCAGCCATTACGGCAAGGGTCGCGCCTGAATCTGGCGCTCGATAACTGCTGCCGATTGGTTATTGGACAAAGAATCGGTGCCTCATCCATTGACACACAGTTTTTTTGCGCAATCCTAAATGCATGAAAAGCTTTTCTGTATTCTGTTGTCTTTTGATATCCCCTGCCCTCTTCTGGACGACCGGTTGCGGCGATTCGGCGGAGGATGTGACGGTTTATGAGATCCCGAAAGATCCGCCCGCGCCCGCGACCATGCCTCAGGAGCCCATCAAGCGACGGGTGATTATGCCCAACGCGCAGCCTCCGGCAGCGACGGCCTCGCCCAATGCGCCGGAGCGCCCCGCATCGGCGGCTTCTGATTCGGGCGCGATGCAGCCGATGCCCGGCATGGTGGAATCGGCGCAGGCGGTCGGCGCACCGACCTGGGAAGTGCCCGAAGGCTGGCAGGCGGTCGACCCCGGGTCGATGCGCAAGGGCAGCTTCCAGATTCCCGGCGAGCCCGCGCCCGCCGAGCTGGCGGTGACCGTTTTTCCGGGCGATGTCGGCGGGCTGCTGGCCAACGTCAACCGCTGGCGCTCGCAGGTCGGCCTGCCGCCGATCAATCCGCCCCAGCTTGCCGAGACGGTCGAGGCGATTGAGGTCGATGGCAACGAGAGCCAGCTCGTCTTGCTCAAGGGGGATAACGGCGGCGTGCTCGGTGCGATCGTGCCCGATGCCGACCAGACCTGGTTTTTCAAGATGAGCGGGCCGGTTTCGGTGCTCGAAGGGGAACAAGAGCGCTTTAGGGCTTTCCTTGCCACCGTCGAGCTGCCGCAGAATAGCGCAGAGTCTGCTTACTAACCCCTAGCCCAATCCCCTGCCCTGTCGGTGCCGCCGAAACGGCCAGCGGTGGCGCATCGATCCCTGAAAATGAACGGTTTTGCAAAATCCGCCCTGAGTGTATTCACCTCGCTCAAGCTCACCATCGTGCTGCTGATCGCCAGCATGGCGCTGGTATTTTTTGGGACGCTCGACCAGACCTCGCTGGGGATACACGAGGTGCAGAAGCGGTATTTCGAGAGCTTTGTGGTCGTTTACCCGCAGTTGCCCCCGCAGCCCGGCCAGGCGTTTGACTGGTTGTGGAGCTGGTTCCGGATTCCGCTGCCCGGTGGGTATCTGGTCGGCGGATTGCTCCTGATAAATCTCCTGTGTGCGCATTTTGTTCGCTTTAAGCTGACGTGGAAAAAGTCGGGGATTATGCTGATACACGTCGGCTTGATCGTGCTGCTTTTGAGCCAACTTTACACGCAATTGGTGCAGCGCGAGAGTATGATGACCATTCAGGAAGGCGGGGTGACCCAGTATTCCGAGGCCTACCGCGCCAATGAACTGGTGCTGATCGACCGCTCGGATGCGGCGACGGATCGCGTCTTTTCCGTCTCCGCCGAGCGCCTGCGTGATGGCCGCCCGATCGACGACCCCGCGCTGCCCGTAGTGGTCGAGTCGCTGGCCTACTTCCCCAATAGCGGCATTTTTACGCGCCGCTCGGGTGCGCCCGCCAATGAAAATCTGGCCACCGAGGGCATCGGTGCCGACCGCGGCCTGCCCACCGACCTCTTTGTCTCCCTGCGTCCGGTGACCTACCAGCACGACGAGATCAACACGGTTTCCGCCTATGTGCGCTTCCTCGACAAAACGACCGGCGAGTCGCTCGGCACCTTTCTCGTTTCCAACGTGATCGACGACCGCTTTCCCGCCCAGACCATCGAGGTGGGCGGCACGACTTACGAAATCGACCTACGCTTCAAGCGCTACTATCACGACTTTGCGCTCGCGCTGGAGGACTTTCGGTTCGACCGTTACCCCGGCACCAACATCCCGCATAATTACAGCAGCGACGTCATCATCGTCGACCCCGCCGAGTCGGTCGAACGCAAGGCGCTCATCTTCATGAACCACCCGCTGCGCTACGGCGGCCTCACTTTTTATCAGGCCAGCTTTGACCGCGAGACCGAGGCCGCCACCGTCCTGCAGGTGGTGCGCAATCCCGGCTGGACACTGCCTTACATCGCCGTTTTGCTGATCGGCGCGGGCATGTGCATCCAATTTGGCATGCACTTCTTCAAATTCTTGAAAAAACGCTTCGCCTGAGCTTCACTGGGTGCAGCGGCGCTGCGTAAGCGCACCCCATCCCCTGCCCTTCAAACGACTTCAATCATGGAAACAGCAACCTACAAGATCGGAAACCGCACCTTTGTCCTCGACAAGACCAAGGCCGAGGCCGCCTTCAATGCCAAGCGCATCATCAATGGGCGGGAAACCATGACTTTCAACCTCCTCCCGCTCAAATACCAGTGGGCGTACGACCTGTATAAAAACATGAAAGCCAAC
>CAYQTM010000182.1:0-4616 GCA_964420355.1 uncultured Opitutales bacterium | reverse complement strand
TACACGCAAAAGCGCACCCTGGGCAAGTCAGAAGAGTTCTGAGCTTGAATCAAGTCACAAGTCGCAAGTC
Source organism: uncultured Opitutales bacterium (assembly GCA_964420355.1). GTDB lineage: Bacteria > Verrucomicrobiota > Verrucomicrobiia > Opitutales > JABSRG01 > CAYQTM01. The sequence goes on along the minus strand of CAYQTM010000182.1, from coordinate 4,546 downwards.
GCAAGTCAGAAAAGTTCTGAGCTACCAGTTCTGAGTTCTGAGCATGAATCAAGTCAGAAGTCACAAGTCACAAAGAGTCTCTCCGCCCCTCCGACTCTCTGCGTGAGATGATTCATCGAGCCACGCCAATCCAAGATTCGCGTAGATTTGTGAGATTCGTAGTTCTTTTCAAAGTTTCTCTGCGTCTCTGCGTCTCTGCGTTAAAAATCAGGCCGACCGAACCGTCTCGGAATTGGAAAAGCGCAGGCGTTCGGGGAGGAAGAGGACGAAGCTTTGCACGCAGAGGGCGACGGTGAGGTAGAAGAAGAGCCATTCCTCGATGGGCACGCCGAGCGGGTTGAAGCCGAGGAGCTTTTCTTTGTCGAAGAACCAGACGCCGAAGTGGATGGCGACCACGTCGGTGAGGATGAGGTAGGTGCCGAGCAGAGCGGTGGTGCCGAGGATGACCCGCAGGTTCGGACGGAGGATGCGCGCAAAGGCAAGCCATTGCAGGCCGATGATCGACCCCATCCAGAGCAACAGATGCACCAGATAATAAAAGCGCTCGGGGAGCCAACTGGCGTAGATGTCCATCGGTGCGGCGGTCGGGTTACTCTTGAATGGCCTTGCGGCGGTTGCTCAGGTAGGCGTCGCGCAGGCTGCTGTAGGGGTCGACCGCGGCGTCTTTCACATTGTTATACAGGCGGATGCGCCCCGGCAGCTCGTTAATAAACTCGACCCCGCGCGCCGTCCATCGCAGCTCGTCGTCGTCGATGTAATTGATGGGATCGAGGAAGCTGCCGCCAACGTCGCCCGCGAAGTCGCGCGGAGTGGTCGGCCCGAGCAGCGGCAACACAACGAAGGGGCCGTTGTCGATGCCCCAGACGGCAAACGTCTGACCGAGGTCTTCACTGGGTATCTTCCCAAAGACCTCCTCGGCGGGCGTGCCGAGGCCACCGACCCCGGCAGTCGTGTTGATCAAAAACGCGCCCACTTCTTCGGCGGCGCGCTTGCCCTTGCCTTGCAGCGCCGAGCTGACCAGACGCTCGGGCATGCGCAGGTTGCTGAAAAAATTGGAAATCGCCGACTGCACGAGCTCGGGCGTAATGTAATCGTAGCCCTGCCCGATGGGGTCGAGAATGACCGAATAAACCACGTCGTTGAAGCTGAAGATCGCGCGGTTGACCGGCTCGATGGGATCCCAGACCGTCACCTCCTCGGAGTTGGGCTCACCGTAGAACAGCTCCTCCTCGAAGCTCAGCGGCGTATCGTCCCCGCCGCCGGTGGGCGCGGTATTCATATCAGCCTCGGCACCGCCACGGGTGGCGCAGCCAGCAAAAACAAGGGCGGAGAGCGCGAGCAGGCCAGCGGTGAGTCGCGCGAGATTGGGTTTAGTTGACATTTTTTGCTTCGAGTTCCTTGAGGAGGGCTTCCGGGCCACCACGGTTAATCAGGCTGTTGAATTGATCGCGGTAATTACTGACAAGCGAGACGCCCTCGCCGATCACATCATATACCTGCCATTCGCCGTCGAGCAAGGCCAGCCGATACATTACCTCGGCGGGCTCGCCGTTGACCTCGACCGTCGAGTAAATCTCCATCCGCTTATCGCCCAGCTTCTGGGTCTTACCCCAGGTGACCTCCGGCGGGCTGTCGCCCTCGTAGCGGTCGGCATAGGTGCGCACCAGCAGATCCGTAAACAGCTCGACGAAGCGCTCCTGCTGGGTGGCGTTCAGCTCACTCCAGTTACGCCCGAGCGCGCGGCGCGCAATGGTGTAAAAAGAAAACGTCCCGCCCACCGCCTCGCGGACGGCCTCCGCACGCTCGGCCTCGGGCACGGCATTTTCACCATAGAGCTTGTCGAGCACCTGATCGACCGTGCCCTGCAGAGCAGTCAGCGGATCTTCGGCAGCGGAAAGAGTGGGCGCGCCCAGCGCGAGCAGCAGCGCAGTAAAAACAAGAGTCAGCGGTTTCATTAGCAAGGGGGTTTTGAATGTTAAGCTATTCGGCAACAATGAGCCCAAGCTTAACCCACCCACGCTCCAAGGCAGGCCCAGCGCTGGGTTTCGCACCGCAGAGTCACCAAAGCTGAATCCGTGGGCAAAAAATTATAACTACAAATCTCGCGAATCCACGCGAATCACCCCGCCGCCCGGTGGGCGGCTCTCGCCCTGCGTAAAGCGCTCCGCTCTGCCGAATCAATTCAGCAGTAAGCCAGCAGAACCCATCCCTTACCGCAGGTAGTTCAGCAGCGACATGTTCATGATTTTTGCACCACCTTGGAGGGCGGCTTCGTAGGCGACCTGAGTTTGCGAGAGTTGGGTGATGGCGGTGGGGAGGTCGACTTCGGTTTCGGCGGCGATGGTTTCGCTGATCTTCGAGTATTGGCGCTCGTCCATTACTTGAGCCGTCTGGATACGCGCCTGGGTGGCGGCCACGTTGCCGATCGCGCGCACCATGTCGTCCTCGGAGTCGAGGAAATCGAATTGCAGCGCCGAGACGGCGGCGTCGTTGCCCGCGCGCAGCTCGTCGCGCAGGGTAATCAGGCGCTCGGTGAAAGCGATGAGCTGGGCGTTTTGCGAGGACTCGAGATTGGGGGTGATCTTGGCGTTTTTGCCGATGAAGACCTGCGCGTCGTCGGTGTTGCCGTCGTAAGTGAGGGCAGTGACCTCGCCCCCGACAACGGTGGCGTTGAAGGGCTGCACCCCGGTATTCGTGCCGGCAAAAATGGAGCGCCCAAGGTGGGTGCTGTTGCCGAGCCCGACCGCCTCGTTGATCATCTCGTTGACCTCCTCGGCGTAGGCGATAAAGTGATCGTCGTTGAGCACAGCGCCGCCGAGCATCGAAATCTCCTGCGCGCGGTTGGTCATGTCCTGAAAGCGTTGCAGCACCGAGTAGCTCTTCATGCTGATCGCGTCGGCATAGTTCTGGTTGCGCCGATACTGCTGCATGTCGCGCTGCTCGCTGAGGTTGTGCAGCGTGCGGTTCATCAGCGCCGGGTCATCAGACGGACGCTCGAGGCGTCGCCCAGTGGCCGCCTGCTTGTGCAGCAGATTGCGCTTGGTCGAAAGGGACTCCAGCCGCTGCAGGATGTCCGATGTGAGAGTGTAGGTCGGGACACGCATGGGTAGTTCAAAGTTCGAAGTTCAAAGGTCAAAGCTTTGAGAAGGCGGGTTGGGTGCATCTCAAGAGCGGTGACGCCTAGTTTGAATGATAAAAGTGCAATCGCGCTGGGATTTCGCGCATTAAAGATTAGTGGAGATTCGAGAGATTCGTAGTTAACTTTTACCTGCCGAGGCGGTTGACGATGACGTCGAGCATGTCGTCGAGGGCGGTGATGACGCGGGCGGTGGCCTGGAAGGCTTTTTCGTAGCGGATCATGTCGGCCATTTCCTCGTCGGTGGAGACGCTCATGATGGAGGCGCGCTCGGAGCGCAGGGCGGTTTCGACCATCTGCTGGCTCTGCAGCGTCTGCTCGGTCAGGGAGACATCCTGCCCGACATCCGTCACCACTTCGGCGATGTAGTGCGAGAAAGTGCCGGCGATCTGGTCGCCTGGCGTGGCCAACTCGTGCTCGTCGAGCGCGGCGATGGCCAGCGCAATGGTGTTGTCCCCCTCGACCGCCGGGGTGTCGGAGGTGGCAAGGTTGGCGGGCGTGATTCCGGGATTCACCGCGATGTCCGAGGCGTCGGTGCCGTTGAAAAAGTTGCCGTGGAGGCTGCTGGGGTCATAGGCGGCATTCACCGAGGTGATGAGCTGCCCGGCGAGCGCATCGAAGCGGCTTTGCAGCTCGGGCACATGGGTGTCGCGCCCGGCTTTATAGCCCTCGACGCTCCCGGCGGAGAATCCCATAACCGTCGTGCCATAAAGCACATCGGTGCCGTCATAGCTGAGATCGGCGGCCTTGTTGCGCCCATCGACCAGCAGCACATCGGCGCTGGCGTTGTCCTTGCCGATCACCTGAATCATGTTGGGTGCGGCGCTGTCGACCTGCACCTCGAAGTCGATGTATTGAGCCAGAGCGTCGAGTGCCTTTTCGCGCTCATTTTGCAGGTCGACCGTGCTCCCCTGGGGTGCCCACTTGAGGCGATCCATCTCGGCGTTGATGTTGGCGATCTGTTCGAGCAAAATGTTGGCCTCGTCGAGGTCTTGATCCATCCGCGATTGCAGGTCGCTGGAGAGGTCGGTCAAGCGAGTGTCGAGCAGTTGAATCTGCCCGGTCATCGCCTCGGTTTTATTGAGGAGCACGCTGCGGAGCGCCTCGTTGGAAGGGTCGCTGCTCAGCTCGTGCCAGGCATTGAAAAAGGAGTCGATCCGGTAGGTCAGGCTGCCCGCCTCGTCGCCCACCTCGGAAGCGCCGTCGATGCTGCCGCTGCCGCCGGTCGCCAGATAGTCCTCGGCCAGGATATTCTCCAGCTCGCGCTTCACGCTCAGCGCTGAATCCAGCTCCGCGCCGCGTGCGACCTCGCGTTGCAGGTGGCGGTCGAGGATCGGGTCGCGCAGCGCCTGCAGGTTGCCGATTTCGACCCCCTGCGTCTGCGGCCCATCGGGCAGCATAATCGTATCG
>CAYQTM010000181.1:0-4647 GCA_964420355.1 uncultured Opitutales bacterium | reverse complement strand
CGCCGGCCAGGCAATTGTCGGACATGGGGGCCCCTGTGCCGCTGTGCCAAATACCCTCCATCTCAGGCGGGGGCCCAGCCGCCACGCCGCCCTCGGCGACCTCCACCTCGGTTGGGTTGGGCGTGCCAAAGCGGTTGCCGCGCACGAGCGCCGCCGTCACCGCCTCGCGAATCTGCGGCTGATTGTGCCCGTGAATCGCCGGCCCCCAAGTGCAAACATAGTCGATCAGCTCGCGCCCGTCCGCCGTATAAAGGCGGCTGCCATCGGCGCGCGCGGTGAAGAATGGCGAGCCGCCCACCGACCGAAAAGCCCGCACCGGCGAGTTCACCCCACCCGGAATAACCGCCTTCGCCCGCTCAAAAAGTGCCTCGGATTCCTGCATGACTCCACGCTAGGCACCCTGCCCTTTCATGGCCAGCCGATTCCGCCATCAATCAGTCGGCGCGGGCGAGGTCGGGGTAAACGAGGGGGAGCTGGCCGAGGCGTTCTTCGCCGTTTTCGCCTTCGCCGAGGATGTTGAGGGCTTCGAGCACTTGCTCGATGCTCTGGTCGCCGCGCTCGGCTTCGCGGCGCAGGATGCGCTGTTGCTGGCGGCGGAGCACTTGGTTGAGGCTCTCGACCACTGGCTCCTTGTCGGTAACCGTGCCGGTGCGGCGGACGATGATGCGCTCAAGCGTGCTCATGTCGATGGCTTCGTGGCTGCTGGCCACCTCGCGGACGAGGTCGCTGATGGTGCCTTCCAGCTCGATGTAATTCTGGCTCCAGTTGCGCTGGAGCAGACCGTGGACGGCATCGGGGTCGATGTCGGGCAGGCTTTCGAGGTGGGCGTTGCGGGACTGCTCGTCGAGCAGGCGCAGGGCGTAGTCGGCCACGTCGCCCGGGCGGTCGACCAGAGGGGGAAAGCGCACGATCTGGCCGCGCGTGGCGGAAAAGACGTCAGGGTGGAGCCGCTCCATCAGGTCGGCCTCGGAAGGCTCGCCGGGCAGGGTGAAAACGAAGCTCCAGATGCTGAATCGCGGGTCGCGGGTGACGGCCAGCGCGCCGTTCTGCACCTCGGAGGTGGCCTCAAGCAGCCCCTCGATCACCAGCACGGGCGCGTGTTCGCCGCCGGTCATCACCTCGCGCAGTTGCTCCTGCACCTCGGCCTCCAGCAGCTCGGCGATCAGGCACTCCAACACGGGCTTGCCGCCAGCGTATTTCCAGGCGGCGACCTCCTGCACAGCGAGGTCATACTCCGCGCCTTCCGGCCCCATCAGGAAGAGGCGATTGGCCTGCTCGTTGGCCTCCCAGAGGCGCTGGAGCAAGTCCTGCCCCAGGCGCGACTGCTCGGCGAGGTAGTGCGCGGGCTGGGTGTAGCTGTATTCGGGTGCCTCGGCTTCCTCGGCCTTGGCCTCGACCTCCTCGGGCTCGGTAGAGGTCTCGCCGGGTTTGACGAAGCGCGCGACCTGCTCCAGAAAAAATTCGGTATTGATCGGCTTTTCGATGACGAGGGTGACGCCCATATTGGCCACCTTAATGAGCTCGGGCGTATTCATCAGCCCCGATACCAGCATGATCGGTATCTGCGGACGCAGCTCGCGCGTCTTCTTCAAAAACACCGCCCCATCCATCACTGGCATCTTATAATCCGAGATCACCAGCCGATAGCGCTTCTCCTCAATCGATTCCAGCGCCTTCTCCGGCTCGGTCGCCATGTCGACCGTATAGCCATTCTGCTCGAGTAACCCTTGCAGCATCGCCGCATAGTTCTCTTCGTCATCCAGCACGAGTATCTCAGAATTGGCCATTGGGAAAGGAAGAAGGAAAAAGTAAAAAGGAAAAAAGAGTTCTGAGCTTTCAGTTCTGAGTTCTCAGCATGAGAGTGAAGGCGGGTTAGATCGAAGTGTTGAGCTTTTTTGTCTCACGCAGAGACTCGGAGAGGCGGAGGGGCATTGAGGGCTTAAGGACAGAAGCGGAGCCGCTGAGATGGAATGATTCGAAATTATCAGATCTTGCCGGAGGCGTTCTTCTCATGCTCAGAACTTTGAACTCAGAACTCAGAACTCTTTTTGCGTTTTGCGTTATCCGTTATGCGTTTATTCGCTCTGCTTGGCCTCTTCCGGTTCTGGTTCTTCTTCCGGCTCGGACTCTTCTTCGGGTTCGGGTTCGGGTTCGGGAAGGAGTTTGTCGAAGAGGCGCGGGTCGATGGAGAGGAGTTCGGCGGCGACTTCGGGGTCGTTGTTGGCGAATTTGAGGATGGCGCGGAGGTAGCTGTCGCGGTAGTCGCGGAGCTGGCGGTAGAGTTCGGCAGCAGAGAAGGTGCGCTCGGGGCCGCCGGGGCCGCTTGCATAAGTGATCGCCCCAGTGAAGCTCTCCTCGGTCAGCACGTCATCCATCACCCGGGTGACGGCACTCTGAACGGCGGCGCGCAGCTCTTCGTGATTGCCCGCCCAGGGTTGCTCCTTGAGGTAGTCGCGTCCGCTGCGGTCGATGCGCGGCACGTTAGACAGCCCCAGCTCGGTCACGCTGTCGACCACATACTGCTGGGCGAGGATCGGCACGTCTTCGTAAGCATCGCGCAGCGCGGGTGCTCGCAGCTCGGTGGTGCCGAGCATGATGTAGAGGTTGTCGTCGATCACCCCTTGCTCGAAGAGGCTGTCGAGATCTTCATGCAGGCAGAAAATGAAGCGGAAGTTCAGCCCGGACTCCCCAAAGTGCCCGTCCTTGCGCACGAGCTTGGCGTAGAGGTCGGCATTTTCGCGCCCAAAGGCCACGCCATCGGTGAAGACCAGCGTCAGGTGGTCGATCCCGGTGTTCGAGCGCCGCGCCAGCAGACTGTCCATTTGCCCGGGCGTGAAGCGGTCGGCGGTGAGATACTCGAAGACCTCGCTCTCGGGGTCGTCGTGCATCTCGCGAAAGTCCTCGCAGATTTGCCGCGCCGGGATGCCGCGCTCGCAGATGAGCAGCAGGTTGGACTTGAAGCCGCGCTGCTCTTTCAGCTTCCGCGCAAAGTCGACGCTGGCGCTGGACTTGCAGGGGTAGGCGCGCATGCGGTTGCCGCCGGTGGCCTCGGCTTCGGCGGTGTCGAAGCCGCCGAGGTTGCTGCCGCGCTCTTCGATCAGCTCGCTGGTGCGCTTGAGCAGCGAAAAGACGTTGAGCGGCTTGAGGAAGACCCCGCCGACGCCGTCGCGGATCAGGTCACGTATCGTGTCGTTGTCGAGGTAGCCCGACACCACGATGACGGGCACCTCGGTGTCCATCTCGCGCACCCGCTGCATGAACTCGACCCCGGTCATTACCGGCATCTTCTGGTCGGTCACCACGAGGTCGAACTTGCCGTCGTCCTCGAAAACTTTCAGCGCCTTCTCCGGGTGATGCTGCGAAACCACCTCGTAGTCGGCCTGCTGAAAAATATCCGTCAGGAGGCCGTTAAAATCGACGTCGTCGTCGAGGATGAGAATTCGTTTCCCCATGCGCTATTCGTTGTTATGCACGCGCTGCGCCAAATTGACAACCCTGAACCGCCGCTGTTTGGCAATCCGGGCAGCCGGGCGTTCAGGCCTGAGCACCTTCGGTTGCGGGGGCGGTGGCGGACGCGGTGAGGGCGTCGAACCCGGCGTGAATGGAGGCGAGTGTGGTGGCAAACCAGAAGACCTTGCCGTCGAGCACCTTCTCCCATTCCAACTGCACGGGCTTGCTCGGCAGGCAGGTGCTGGCGACCAGGGTGGGCTCGCCGATGCGGTCGAAGGGCACCGTCCAGGTGGCGCGGCAGAGGTCGGTGTCGACCGTGCTAAAAGTGCTGATGGCGCAGGCGTTGAGGTCGATCAGCGAGGCGTTCTCGTTTTCGACCAGATAGTTGATGTAGGCCGACTCGTCGAGGCTCTGCTGCTCGCCGATCAGGATGTTGATGATGGCGGCCTGTTGGTAGCTGCCAGACTGCAATAGCTCGATCAGGCGCTGGTTGGCCTGCTCGACGGCTTCTTCGCTGACCAGCTTGGCACTGATGAGGGCGGAGCCGAGGTAACGGTTACTGCGGAGTATTAGGGGGCGTAGCTGCTCCATGACGATCATAGACTCTCATCTAAACTCGTCTGGCGCAATCATTTCCGAAGCCAATCCCGTAAACCTTTTGTTAAACTTGCCCATCCGGGCACCGCCGCGGCCAATCGGCGGGCATCAGCGTCGCTAATTTACCTAATCCACGCTGCGCAGGTCGATGAAATACATCTCGTCGATCAACCGCATCCGCCAGGTGCTCTGCCGCAGGGTGCGATTGCGGTTTTGGATCGACACCCGCACAGCCGCGCCATCGGCTGTCGACTGCACGCTCAGAATTTTCACGCTCATGCGGTTCTCGCGCAGCCAGTCATCATGCAGTCGCTCCAGATGCTGCTGCGCCGCGACCTTCCCGCCCAGGCTCTCGACCGTATAATCATCGAGAAAGCGCACCGCCTGATCGGCATCGCCACCCATCACATAATACGAAAAAGCCAACACCCCATAATCCGGCTTGGTCGCCCCACGATTCCCCTCGATACACCCACCCAAGCCGAGCAAAAGCCCCACCAACACGGGCACAAGCATAGCTTGGGACGCAAAACAACGCATACCTTTAAGTCGACCCCAAACCCCAAAAGCTGAGCCTCCCGAAATGACCCTCGCCCTTGC
>CAYQTM010000180.1:0-4651 GCA_964420355.1 uncultured Opitutales bacterium | reverse complement strand
ATGCGGTTGGTATTTGTGCCGCCAGCGTTGTTATTCACGCCCCAGCAGTTAGAGGTTTTAGTAAATTCCTGTGCGTTGATCATCACGCCCAGCGGTTCCAGAGGCAGATCGCGGGCAGCCTGCAAGACGTTGTCTTCCAGTTTGATCGAGCCCTTGCGCACCTCGCCGACTTCAAAGGCGATATGCCCGCCGGGGCGTGTGATGCGCGCCAACTCAGCCAGTACGCCCGCCATATAATTCTGCCAGGCCTCCACTTTACGAAGATGGGTAATCTCGACGGTCTGCGGATCGATTCCCATAAACCAGCAGCGCAGCCAGTTATCGCCAACATAATCCACGATATCCAGAAAAGGGGGCGAGGTGACGGTCAGCGCGACTGAGGCGTCAGGTATTTCCGGCGTATGCTGCGCGCTGCCCACCAGCAATAAGTGGTGCGAGGCATGGTTTTCACCGTCCGAAAGCAGGCTCTTGGACTTCTTGTAGATAATGTCCTTCACGTCGCGCAGGGGTGGCTCCTGCTGACGCTTGGCGTTGATTTTTGCCTGTCGTTCAATGGAGACCGCCTGATTGGGAGGCAAGGTGTAAACTGAGAAAAAACCGGATGAATGGCCGGTCAGGCGATTGATCGCCACCATGCGGATCCATTTATCGACTTGATCAAGCGTGCCAGCCGCATCCCGCTCAATGAGCCAGCTTCGCAGCCCAACGATTGCGCCAAGCGTCTTCGGGTGGTAAAAAGTCAGGAGCGGATCCTCATGAATCGGCGGAAAATCGCTCCACGGAATTGCATCCAGCTTCTTGTAAACGTCCATCAACGTAGGGGTATCCAAGCGCGGTTCCGTCAATGCGCGGCTGAGCGGATTGATGTCGTTGCCATAGGGAACTCGACCGGCCAAAGCTGCTTCGATGAGCGTGGTTCCCCGCCCCATGAAAGGATCGTAAACAATATCGCCGGGTTCGGTCAGGCGTTCTATGAAAAATGATGGCAACTGTGCCTTAAAGCAGGCTCGGTAACTGACCTCGTGCAAACGGTGTGCCTGCCGCTGACGCGCTGTCCAAAACTCATTGGTATAATAGGGAATGCCCGCGCGTTCTTCAATAAGGGTCGGCTGCCCATTGAAACGGAACTCCGCCAGACTCTCCTCGAAGTTTTTGGCTCGTTGCTCTTCGACAAAGGCCAGTTGTTCCTGAATCGGCATGATGTAATCCTCAGAACTTTGGTGGATATTGGCAATCCCCACTTGGGCTTGGTAGCGCGAAGTGTGACCTCGCCCCCCTCTAAAGCCCCTTGGTGGCGGCGCGGAGGGCGGCTTCGATGATCTCGAAGTCGGCGTCGGTGTGGCGGGCGCTGATGGCCGTGCGGATGAGATCTTTGCCGGGCGGGACGGCGGGCGCGATCGACATCACGGCGAACACGCCGTTGTCCATAAGCTTTTTCCAGAAGAAGTAGGCGCGTTCCTTGCTGCCGAGGACAATGGGGAGCGCCGGGGTCTGGCTGCCCCAGGTGTCCAGCCCGAAGCTGTGCAGCAGTTCGCGGTAGCGGCGCACGTTCGCCCAGAGGCGCTGCAAGTGCTCGGGCTCCTCGCGCAGCACGCGCAGAGCCTCGCGGGCGCAGGCGGCCTGAGTGGGCGAGAGGGCGGCGCTGAAAATCATCTGCTTGGAGTGGACTTTGAGGTAGTCGATCACCTCGCGGCTGCCGGCGACAAACCCGCCCACGCTCGACAGCGCCTTGGAAAAACTGCCGCAGAGCACGTCCACGCCCTCGGCACCGACATGGCTGAGCGTGCCGCGTCCGCCTTCGCCCAGCACGCCGAAGCCGTGGGCATCGTCCATCACCCCAAAGCAGTCGTGCTCGCGGGCGAGGTCGAGGAAATCATTCACCGGCGCGATTTGGCCTTCCATGCTGTAAACGCCCTCGAAGAGCAACATGCGCCCGCCGCGGGCGGGGTCGTCGGCCTCCAGCGCCTCGCGCAGGTCGCGCGGGTCGTTGTGGCGGAAGCGCTCGACCCGCGCATCGCTCAGTTTCATGCCGGCAACCAGCGAGGAATGCACATTTTTATCGGCGTAAATCCGGTCGTCGCGGGTGGCAAAGCTCGCCACCGCCGACATGCAGGAGAGGTAACCCGCCGCGCTGACCATGCAGGCCTCGACCCCCAAAAAGTCCGCCAGCTCGGCCTCCAGCTCCGCGTGATAGCGCCGCGAGCCATTGGCCAGGCGCGCACCGGTCGTGCTGCTGCCCCACTCGGCCAACGCCTGCCGCGCCGCCTCCAGCACGCGCGGGTGGCTGCCCAGCCCGAGGTAGTCATTACTCGAAAGCATTACGCGCTCGACCTCGCCCTGCCAGACGCGCGTGCCCTCCTGTCGATCAAAACTCTGGTAGTAAATCCCGTATTTATCCTGCAAGCGCACGAGGTCATCCCCGCTCACCCGCTTCTGGATGACGTTTTTCTTGCTGCGCTTGAGACTGATGGGGAAGGGCATGGGACAATACTTACGCCGCGACTGCGCTCATCGACGTCCCCGAGCAATACGCCTTCCACCCGCAATTGTAAACCTCAATCCTTGGGTCTGACCAACGCCGCCTTCGTAGCGGCCAGGCTTGTGGCGGAGAGCTTGCATTGGTATTGTTTTTGCAAGGGAGTCGCTGCATCCTGATCGCTCATGTTAATCGTCTTGCTGCTTGTAGTGCTTTCTTTGGCGATGCTCTATTTTGGGGCGGAGTGGTTGCTGGCGGGGAGCAGCGCGCTGGCGCGGCGCTTGGGCGTGAGTGCGCTGGTGATTGGGCTGACGGTCGTTTCGTATGGCACGAGTTTTCCGGAGCTGCTGGTCAGTGTGCAGGCGGCCTGGGCGGGCTTGCCGGATATTGCGGTGGGGAATGTGGTTGGGTCGAATATTTTTAATGTCGCGGTGATTCTCGCTCTGGCCGCCATTATCTCAGCGCCCAAGGTGGATGTGGCGCTGATTCGCCGCGATGCGCCGCTGATGATCGGGGTGGTGCTGGTCGCGGTGCTGATGTTGCTCGATGGAAGGGTAGGGCGGCTTGAGGGTCTGCTGCTCTTTTCTGGGGTCGTTGCCTACACTTGGGCGAGCCTCTGGGCATCGCGTCGCGAGGAAAAGGCGAGCGCGGTGGCCGTGGATGTCACCATACCGCAGTTGGGCTGGCTGGGTCTGGGTTGGCGCATCCTCGCGGGGCTGGCGCTGCTGGGTGTGGGGTCGAATCTGCTCGTGCTGGGGTCGACTGGCCTGGCCAACGCCTTTGGGGTGAGCGAGGCGATTATCGGCCTGACCATCGTCTCGGCGGGCACCAGCATGCCGGAGCTGGCGACCAGCATCCTCGGAGCCATGCGCGGCCATTCCGCTCTCGCGATTGGCAACGTGATCGGCTCCAATATCTTCAACATTCTCTGCATCCTCGGCCTCACCGCGATGATCCTGCCACTGGAGGCGGGTGGCATCACTCAGCTCGACCTCTGGACGATGCTCGTGGTCTGCGTGCTGGTCTGGCCGATCATCTGGAGCGGACGCCAGATCTCGCGCGCCGAGGGTGGTCTGCTACTGGGCATTTACGCGATCTACCTCGGAGCCTTGCTTTGGAAATAATCAGCCCGTGCGCCGCGCCATGCCTTGCAAGAGCGAGGCCTGCAGGCGCTCGTGCCAGAAGATGCCGCGCGGGGTGAGCGTGAAGGCGGGTTCGTTCGCCGAGTTGCCCCGCGCCTCGATCAGCCCGGCCTCCAGCCAGTTGGCGGCGATCTGCGCGGCGGTGGCGAGCGGCAGACCCCACTGGTCGTGGGGCGGCAGGGCACAGCGGTTGAGCGCGGCGGCGAGGTGTCCCTTGAAGAGCGACTGCGGGGTGCGCGGTGAGGGCATGGCGAGCGCCGGTTTGCGCCCGGCGTCGAGCGCCTTGGTGTAGTCTTCCAGAGCGGGGTGCTGCATCAGGGCGTATTCGCCGATGCGTCCGCCGCCCGCCGAGCCAAAGGGGAGAATGTCGGCGGTTTCCTTGGCGAGCTTGTTGTAAACCGAGCGCTCGCGGGTGCTGCGCCGCCAGTGCTTGGGGGTGAAGCCCTCGAAGCCTCGGCGCGCGAGTTCGGCGTCGGCTTGCAGGAAGATTTCCGCGCAGGTCGGCGCATCGGGCAGCGGCGGCAGCGAGTTCTGTTGCACGGCCTTTTCAAGGGGCGAGCCGGGGAATACCTTGAGAGCGTAAAGATCGAGGCCGTCGATGGCGGTCTCTTCGGCCAGAAAGCGGATGTCCTCGACGAGATCGGGCGGGGTCTGACCCGGCAGGCCGTAGATGAGGTCGACGATGACCACCGCCCCGGTTTCGGCGAGCGCATTGAGCGTGGCGGCGATCTCCGCTCGGTCGGCAATGCGCCCGAGGCGTCGCCGCAGCTTGGTGTTGCTGGTTTGCAAGCCCAGCGAAAAGCGGTTGGCTCCGGCCTCGACCCAGGCCTGCGCTTTCTCCGCAGTGAACCCGCGCACGCGCCCTTCGATGGTCACTTCGGTCTCCGCGCACACGCCGAAGCGCTGGCGCAGGGTCGTCAGCACATCGGCCAAATCCGCGCCCTCCATATCGCTGGGCGTGCCGCCGCCAAAATAGACTGCGGCCACCTGCCGCGCCGCCAGGCGTTGCGGGCGGCCGGGTGCCGCGCGAGGA
>CAYQTM010000179.1:0-4663 GCA_964420355.1 uncultured Opitutales bacterium | reverse complement strand
GGTGAGGTAAGACGCCCTCCATCGTCCTGAAGTGAAGGCCGTTGTGCACAGCTTGTCAATAACTTTCTGACGATAATTCGCGCCGCGCGGCACCGCGCGATCACTGAGCCTCCGGTTTCAGCTCGCGGCGCATGAGGCGGTCGAGCGCCTCTTGGGGCGGCAGGTTTTCGTCGATCATGGCGACGATGCTGCGCAGGATCGGCATCTCAAAGCCGCGCTCCGTGGCCAGATGATGGAAGGCGCGCGCCGAGTGGACGCCCTCGACCACCGTCTGCCGGTCGGCGAGGATGGCCTCGGGGCGCTCGCCCTGGCCGAGCCGCTCGCCAAAGCCCCGATTGCGGCTCAGCGGCCCCCAGCAGGTCGCCACCAGATCGCCAAAGCCGCCCAGCCCCATCAGCGTCTCGGGCTCGCCGCCCAGCTCGGCGATGTGCGCCGCCATCTCGTGCAGGGCGCGGGTGAGGAGCGCCGCCTTGGCGTTGGCACCCAGTTCCAGCCCGTCGCAGACGCCCGCCGCAATCGCATAGACATTCTTCAGGCAGCCGCCGATCTCGACACCCACCTCGTCGCGGCTGGTATAGACGCGGAAGCTCGACCCACTCAGCGCCTGCTGCGCCTCCGCCAGCACGGCGTCGGGCGCGCCTGCCGAAGCCAGCGTCACCGCGGTCGGCAGCCCGCGCGCCACCTCGTCGGCAAAGCTCGGGCCGCTCAGCGTCGCAATCCGCTCGGCGGGCAGCCACTCCGCCATCACCGCGCCCGGCAGCTTGAGCGTCTCGGTCTCCAAGCCCTTGCAGAGCGCCGCCACCAGCCGAATCTGCCAGGACGCCTCGCCGCAACGCGCCATCGCCTCGCACAGTCCGCGCAGCCCCGCCATCGGCGAGGCCAGCAAAACCAGCTCCGCCTCCATCAGCACCGGCGCGATCTCATTGCCAATCTGCATCGAGTTGGGCAGCCGATAACCCGGCAGATAGTCTCGATTCTCCCGCTCCGAGGCCAGCGCCAGCGCCTGCTCCATCCGCCGGGGCGTCAGCGTCACCCGGTGCCCCAGCCGATCCAAGTGCAGCGCCATCGCCGTCCCCCAGGCACCCGCTCCCAATATCGCGATATTCATGCCGACATTCTGCACCCCAGGCAGCGCAAGCCAAGCCTTTGCTGCGGCTTTCAAATCTCAACGCAAGCGAGGTTAGCTTCATTCACGTTAGTGCGAAGCGAATGCATCCATTTCTGACTTTTGAATTCTGAATTCTGACTTTTTATGTAGGATCCCTGCGAGATCGCTTTGAGGGCTTCGAGCGCCTGCATCTGGACAACAATTCCAAAATCTACTTCCTCAACGGCGAAAGCGCACCCCTTCCCTGATGAACATGGGCGAACACTTGAATGCCGGAAAGTAACGCTCTAAAACCTACACGCAGTCCGCCAGCGCGATCTGATGCACACCGGGCGCAAGGATACGAAGGGATAGCGACCATGCGTCGGCGGGCAGAAAGTCGCCGAGGCGCTCGGGCCACTCGACCGCCAGACACCAGGGCGGGCGCAGAAAATCCTCGATCAGCAGGCTCTCGGCCTCCTCGGGCGAACCCAGTCGATAGGCGTCGAGGTGGACGAGCTGTCGCTGCCCATTATAAATGACGAAGAGGTTGAAGGTCGGGCTGGTCACCGGCTCGGTGATGCCCCAGGCACGCGCCATGCCGCGCACCCAGGTGGTCTTGCCCACCCCGAGGTCGCCGCGCAGGGTCAGCACCCGATTCTCCGGCAAGGCTGCGGCAAAGTCAGCCGCCAGCCGCGCGGTTTCCTCTGGGCTGGCGCTCTCCACGCCCGCGCGCAAACGCTCCAGAATGGCGCTCATGCCGATCCCACGCTGCTGCGGGCAAAGCTCTCGATCCGCTTGCTGAGGTTGGACAGACCGTTGCGGCGGTTGGGCGAAAGATGCTGCGTCACCCCGACCTCGCCGAGGAAGCCAGTGTCAACCTCCAGCACCTCCTCGGGCGAGTGGCCGCTGTAAAAATCGCAGAGCAGCGCGGCGATCCCCTTGGTGATCTGCGAGTCGGCATCTGCCGCAAAGTAGCACTTGCCCTCATTGAGGCTCGGCACCACCCAGAGCTGCGAGGTGCAGCCTTCGATTAAAAATTCATCGAGCTTCAGCTCATCAGGCAGAGGCTGGGCGGTCTTGCCCATGTCGATGATATAGCCAAAACGCTCGAAGTCATCCTCGATCACCGATAAATCCTCGACCAGCCGGTCTCTCTTTTCTTGCAAGGTCATAAGCTTAACGTTTCAACCTCCGCCATTTCGTCAAAGCAAAAACTCATAAAGCCCATTCGGCGGCGGGCGTCAAGCCGTCCGCTGATAAGCCGATCGGGTCGCTTTTTAACGCATGTTGACTACAATATGACGCAGATGGCGGTTTTTAGCAAATCGGTGGAGCTGCCGGTCAGAGCCGGGGAGGCTTTTGCCTGGCACGAGCGCGAGGGTGCTTTCGAGCGGCTGAATCCGCCGTGGAAGCGGGTGCGGGTGCGCGAGCACTCGGGCGGGATTCGCGATGGGGCGCGGGTCTGGCTGGAACTGCGGCAAGGGCCGTTCAAGATCGACTGGCGTCTGCGCCACAGCGACTATCAACAGGGGCGGCTTTTTTGCGATGTGCAGGAGAGCGGACCATTTCGCAGCTATCGGCATGCGCACCGCTTTGAGCCGATCGAGCCGGGGCGATGTCGGTTGGAGGAGGCTATCGAATTTGAACTGCCGCGCGGGTTGGGCTGGCTCGAGCCGCTGGTGCGCCGGGACTTCCAGCGAGTGTTTGCTTACAGACATCGCGTTACGCACGCGGACTTGACGCGCTGGTCGGCGCGGCAGCGCAAAGGGCGGCGCGTGCTCATCACCGGGGCGACCGGGCTGGTCGGGAGCGCGCTGGCGGCCTATCTTGAGACGCAGGGAGACACCGTTATTCGGCAGTCGCGCCATTCCATCGAAGGCGGGCTGCAATGGGATCCGATGGATGCTGCGCCGCCCGACCTCGCGCCATTCGCCCCGCTCGACGCGATTGTGCATCTGGCGGGCGCGCCGATTGCCCAGCGTTGGACGCCCAAGGCGCGCAAGGCTATCCGCGAGAGCCGCATCCACGGCACCCGCGCGCTGGCCGAGGCCGCCGCCCGCCTGCCCGAACCGCCCGTTTTCCTCGCTGCATCGGGGATCAACTATTACGGCACCCAGGCTGAGCGCCCGCGCCGCGAGGCCGACCCCAGCGGCGAGGGCTTTTTGGCCGAGGTCTCGCGCGAGTGGGAGGCCGCCTGCGATCCCGCGCGCGACGCCGGCCTCCGCGTCGTCAACCTCCGCATGGCAACCGTGCTCAGCCCGGCGGGCGGTGCGCTGGGCAAGCTCGACACCCTCTTCAAGCTCGGGCTGGGCGGCTCCATCGGGCGCGGCCAGCGGGTCATGCCCTGGATTGCGCTCGACGACCTGCTGTATCTGATCGACTTCGCCATCGACGCCGAAAATCTGGCAGGCGCGGTCAACGCCGTCGCGCCCGAGCCCACCCGCAACGCCGACTTCACCCGCGCTCTGGCCGACGCCCTGCGCCGCCCGGCTATCCTCCCCGCACCGCCCGCCGCCCTGCGCGCCGCCTTTGGGCAGATGGCCAAAGAGACGCTCCTCGCCGACCTGCCCGCCGAACCCGCTGCTGCGCTCGACGCCGGCTTTCGCTTTGAATATCCGGCCATCGCCCCGGCGCTCGCCCACCTCTACGGCCAACCGATCCCCGACCCCGCTTGACGTGCGGCGGCTCTCGCCTTTCCTTGCCCTATGAATGTTTTCATTACTGGAGCCAATCGCGGGCTGGGGCTGGAGCTAACCCGCCAGATCCTGCAACGCGGCGACCGCGTATTTGCCACCTGCCGCAAGCCCGATCAAGCCGAGGCGCTGCAAGAGCTGTGCGCAGAGGCCGAGGATCGCCTGACCATCCACGCGCTCGACGTCAGCGACGAGGATTCGGTCAAGCGCTGCGTCGGCGAGGTCGCCGAAGCCTGCAACCAGCTCGATCTACTCATCAACAACGCCGGGGTAGGGGTCTTCGATGACTTCGAGTCCGTCAGCTTTGAGGACATGGAGCAATCGCTCTGCATCAACGTAATCGGGCCGATCCTCGTCACCCGCGCCCTGCTCGGGCACCTCGCTGATGCATCAGATCCCAAAGTAGTGAACATCTCGTCGAAGATGGGCAGCATCGCGCTGCGCAGCGAAATTTCCTCGCGTGCCCTCATCTACCCAACCAGCAAGGCCGCTCTCAACATGGCCTCAGTGCAGATGGCGCACGAGCTGCGACCCCGCCGCATCACGGTGCTGGCGCTCAGCCCTGGCTGGGTCAAGACCGACATGGGTGGCCAAAAAGCCGACCTCAGCCCCGAGGAATCGGTCGAGCAAATGCTCAAGGTCATCGCCACCCGAGGCCTCGACGACACCGGCAAATTCCTCAGCATCGACAACACAGAAGTGCCTTGGTGAGGCTACAAATTGTAACTGGTCTGGATAGGTTCTTCGCGATTTTTAGTGGAATGAGCATGAAAATCTGTTGATTTTTATGCTCCTATGAGTCCTGAAAAATTATTCCATGAGTTGTTAGCCTGACTTCCCCTCCAGTAGGCCAAAAACCGGCTTAACAGCGGGCTTTGGC
>CAYQTM010000178.1:477-4668 GCA_964420355.1 uncultured Opitutales bacterium | reverse complement strand
CCCGGCAATCCCCTGTTGATATTGGGATTCACTGAGCCCATGAGCCTGCTATTCGACTCAATAATCAGTGCCGGCTTTATCTGGATACTGGGAACAAAAACATGCGAAATCAGCGCGCCAATCGACAGTGGCAAGCAAAGCCAACGATTTGATAAATAGGAACTCCCCCGTTTGCTCCTGAATGATTAAAATTACGCGTCGACCAGATTCTCGGCTGGGAAAGCTCTCAGTATCACGAATACAACTGCGTAAAAATCGAGAAAAAAGCCAAATAAGCCAAGCATCCCAATCTAGTCCTACCGCTGCGCCGAAAAATCTGTTAAGCTCCCGCCATCTTAACAAAAACCACGAAAATGGCTGACGCTACCCAACCAAATCTCGCCGCCGGTGCCGCACCCGGCAAGGCTTTCTATATCACCACTGCGATCGACTACGCCAACGGCTCGCCGCACCTCGGCCACGCCTACGAAAAGGTGCTCACCGACGTCGTCGCCCGCTTCCGCCGCCTGATGGGTGACGAGGTGCGCTTCCTCACCGGCCTCGACGAGCACGGCCAAAAGGTGCAGCAGGCCGCCGAAAAGCTGGGCGTCTCCCCGCAGGCCATCTGCGACGAGCTGGCACCGCAGTTCATCTCGCTCTGCAAGCGCCTAGGCATCTCCAACGACGACTTCATCCGCACCACCGAAGACCGCCACAAAAAGGTGGTCACCCAGCTCCTCCAGCAGCTCTACGACGCCGGCGAAATCTATCAGGCCGACTACAACGGCTATTACAGCGTCCGTCAGGAGCAGTTTGTCCTCCTCAAAGAGCAGGTCGACGGCGTCTGGCCCGAGCAATATGGCGAGGTGGTCGAGATCAAGGAGAGCAATTATTTCTTCCGCCTCTCCAAATATCAGGACTGGCTCGTGCAATTTCTTCAGGAAAACCCCGATTTCATCTTCCCGCGCTACCGCCAGAAGCAGGTGATGGAGTTCCTCAAGGAGCCGATCAACGACCTCTGCATCTCGCGGCCGGTCGAGCGGCTCAGTTGGGGCATTCCGCTGCCCTTCGATGACGGGTTTGTTACCTATGTGTGGTTCGATGCGCTGATCAACTATGTCACTGGCGCGGGCTTTGGGGCGGATGATTTCGCGAAATACTGGCCCTGCGACTACCACGTCATCGGCAAGGACATCATGCAGCCAGCGCACGCCGTTTACTGGCCGATCATGCTGAAAGCCTGCGGCATCGAGCTGCCGCGCCACCTGCTCGTGCATGGCTTCTGGATGCTCTCGGGTGGCATGAAGATGAGCAAATCCACCGGTAATGTGGTCAACCCGCTCGATTTCGTCGACAAATATGGAGCCGACGCCTTCCGCTACTTTGTCACCCGCGAGATGAATGTCGGGCAGGACAGCGAGTTCTCGCCCGAGCTCTTCATGAGCCGCTACAACGGCGACCTCGCCAACGACCTCGGCAACCTCGTCGCCCGCCTCCTCAACATGGGCGGACGCTACGCCGGTGGCACTCTGCCCGCCGCCACCCTCGACGAAGCGCCCGAGCAGACCCTGCGCCAGCAGTGGCAAGAGGTGCGCGCCGAGCTGCTGCGGCTCTATGAGGGCTTTCAATTCCACAGCGGCCTCGACCGCACCCTGACCTTCGTCAAGGGCATCAACCGCTACGCCGAGCAGCGCGCCCCCTGGAAGCTCGCCAAGAGCGACGACCCCGCCGATCAGGAAGCCCTCAAAACCAGCCTCGCCACGATGGCCGAGGGCCTGCGCCTCGCCGCCGCCGCCCTCACGCCCGTCATGCCTGAGATCAGCGCCCGCATCGCCGGCCTCCTCGGCGAACCCGCGACCGAAAGCTGGATCGACGGCGTCCTCGACTGGCAACCCGATCGCCTCACCGGCCACACCCTCGGCGAGCGCACCATCCTCTTCCCCAAAAACGACTGATCCCACAACGGCTCCCGCATACTGAGGCGCAGAAGTTAGCCTTTCGCAGCCTTACTTTGCGGGCTTGACCTCGGACGGCAATCGCGCTTTGCTCGTCGGTTTAATTCTAAACAAAGCAGACGTGAAAACCACTGTTGAAGATACAAACGAAACCCGCAAGGTAATGGTCATCGAGGTCGAGGCCGCAGATGTCGAGGATGTCGAGGCCGAGGTGATGAAGGGCTTCCGGCGCGAGGCTCGGCTGCCGGGCTTTCGTCCGGGCAAGGCACCGGAGAAGATGATTCGGGCGCGCTATAAGAAGGAGATCGCCGGGGAGGTGAATCAGCGTCTGCTCTCGAAGGGCTTCGAGGAGGGGGTGAAGGAGACCAAGCTCGATGTCTTTCAGGTGGTGGAGTCGGATCCCGAGGATTTTTGTGATAAGCGCGGCGGTCTCGCGCGGGTGACCGTCGATGTGAACCCAGAGTTTGAACTGCCTGTATATGAGGGGCTTAAGGTGACCGAGGGGTCGACTGAGGCCACTGACGCGGAGGTTGAGGACGCCATTCAAAACATGCGCGAACAGCGTGCCGACTACGAGGTGGTCGAGCGCGAGGCGCAGAAGGGCGATTTCGTCAAGTGCGGCTATGTCGGCAAGATTGGCGACAAGGAGGCCAGCGAGGAGATCGCGGACTTGCCGCCCATGTTTGGCACTCAGGCCACCACTTGGGAAGAGGCCGGCAGCGAGGATGCACCGGGCGTGCCGGCCATCGTGCAGGGGGTGCTCGGGATGAAGGCGGGCGACCGTAAGACGGTCGAGGAGACTTTTGCCGACGACTTCCGCATCGAGGGGTTGCAGGGCAAAACGATCAGCTACGAGATCGAGGTCTCTCAAGTTCGCGAAAAAGTGCTGCCAGAGATCGACGAAGACTTTGTGAACGACTTTGACGCCGAGTCCGAGGAGGAACTGCGCGAGCGCTTGAAGGAAAATATTTCGCGCCAGAAAAAGCAGCGCCAGAACAGCGAGCAGCGCCAGCAAATCCAGAAGCAACTGCTGGAGGCGGTCGAGTTCCCGATCCCCGAGTCGGCGCTGCGATTCGAGCAGGATGATATTTTGCGCGATTACATGCAGCGCGCGATGCAGCAGGGTGCCAGTGGCGAGGACTTGGAGAAGGCCAAGGATCAGCTGCTGGAAGGCTCGGCTGGGGCGGCGCGTGACCGCGTGCGCCTGCGCATGATACTGGGCAAGATTGCCGAAAAAGAGGAGATCAAGGTCAACAACGAGGATATGGGTCGCGTCATCATGCAGCAAGCCATGATGGAGCGCCGCCGCCCGGACGATCTGGTTAAGGAGCTGCAAAAAGACCGCGCCCGCCTCGACGAGATGCGTGCGGAAATCGTCATGGGCAAGACCCTCGACCTCCTGCTCGACAAGGCCGAAAAACAGCCGACCGCCGAGCCAACCGAGGCCTCGGTCTGATTTGAGCGACATCGGCGCGCCTTCGCCTCTGGACTTTTCAGGCAAAAGGCCGTAACCTGAAACTACGGCGCAACAAAATCGCCGCAGAACTGACAATTTTTTTTTTATTATGGGTGCCTACCTACCACTTCCCTATGTCTATGAACGCGAGGGTCGCCAAGAGCGAGCCTGGGACATTTATAGCCGCCTGCTGCGCGACCGCATCATCTTTATTGGCACGCCGATCGACGATTTTGTCGCCAATTCGGTGGTCGCGCAGCTTCTGTTCCTTCAGATGGAGGATCCCAAGAAGGAGATCAACCTCTATATCAACACGCCCGGCGGCAGCGTGACCGACGGCATGGCGATCTACGACACCATGAACATGCTGAGCTGCGAGGTCGTCACCTACTGCGTCGGGCTGGCCGCCAGCATGGGAACAGTGCTGCTTTCGGCCGGCACCAAGGGGCGCCGCTTTGCGCTTCCCAACAGTCGCGTGATGATCCACCAGCCCAGCGGCGGCGCGGGTGGCCAGACCAGCGACATCTCGATCGCGGCCAGAGAAATTCTCCGCTGGCGCCAGCGCATCAATGAGGTGCTCTCGGAAAATTCCGGCAAATCCATCGAGCAGATCGAGAAAGACTCCGACCGCGACTTTTACATGGACGCCGCCGAGGCCAAGGAATACGGCATCGTCGACCACGTCTTCGAGCGCCGCAAACTAGAGCCTGCTGCCGAGAAAAAATAAGGGTGTGGCTCCAATTTCTGACTTTTAATTTCTGACTTCTGACTTGGAAGTTTTATGGCGAAACCGACTAAAGT
>CAYQTM010000178.1:0-467 GCA_964420355.1 uncultured Opitutales bacterium | reverse complement strand
GGGAACGTTTGTGGGAGAGACGGTGAAAGGAGCCTTACGTCCCATATTGAGGGACACAGACGCGCGAAGGCCAGAGGAAGATCTGTGGCCCCGCTGGCGTGCACATAGGCGACTCCTGCGTCAGCGTTTGAAAAACCATCTACAACCGCGAAATAAAGGGTGGGACCCCCGCTCAACAAGCGGCGGAAAAGGCGGCGGCCAGCGCCGGTGACATGAAGCGCTTCAAACTGCTGCGCCCCAACGAGATCACAGCCGCCCTGGAAGAGCACATCATCGGGCAGGAATACGCCAAGAAGGTGCTGTCGGTGGCGGTGTATAATCACTACAAGCGGCTGCGTCTGGAGGGCGAAAACCAGACCCGCAAGCTCGATCAGGCCAGCCTCGACGAGTTGCAAACGCTGGAAGAGGTCGAGATTGAGAAGAGCAACATCCTGCTGATCGGGCCGACTGGCAGCGGCAAGACCCTG
>CAYQTM010000177.1:0-4702 GCA_964420355.1 uncultured Opitutales bacterium | reverse complement strand
CGTCGATCCGTCCGCCTTGATAGAGGGGCGCGAGGAGGTTGCCGAGCAGAGTCCAGACGCCAAAGTCGCTGTCGAGCAGGTTATCCAGCTCGCTGCTGGTGGTGCCGACGCTGGCAGTGAGCGAAAAGCTGGGCAGACGCAGCTTGCGCGCGGCGCGGAGCCGAGCATCGCTGGCGGCCAGACGGCGCTCCGCGGCGAGGAGGTCGGGTCGGCGTTGAAGCAGGTCGGCGGGCAGCATATCCGGCAGCGCGGTGGGCGAGCCGGGCAGTTGCTCGGGCAGGGCGAGCCGGGCGGCGGGGTAGTCGCTGGCGAGCGTTTCGAGCTGGCGCAGAGCGGCATCGCGCTGACGGCGCAGGGCGGCGGCGGTGGCAGCGGCATTCTCGGCGGCGGCCTGAGTCAGGCGAACATCCAGCGCACTTTCGAGCAAGCCCCGGTCGAAGCGCTGCTCCAGCGTGCGGGCGTTGGCGGCAAAGCTCTCGGCGCTCTCCGCCGCCAGCTCGGCGCGTTGCTCCAGCGCGATGGCGGTGAACCAGGCGCGCGCCGCCGCCGCCGAAAGCGAGAGCTGCGCCCCTAAAAAATCGGCCTCGCTGGCCTGCACCTCGGCGAGCTGCGCCGAGGTCTGGTCGCGCAGTCGCCCCCAGAGATCGACCTCCCATTGCGAGGCTGCCCGCAGGCTGAAGCGGTTCGCCGTGCTCGCCTGCACGCCCAGCGGCGTCTCGACCACCGTCCGCGCACGCCCCGGCTCGAAGCCCGCCGAGACCTGCGGCAGATAATCCGCCCGGCTCAGCCGCGCCTCGCTCAGCGCAAAATCCACCCGCGCCGCCGCCGCGCGCATATCGTAATTCTCCGCCAGCACCTTCGCGACGAAAGCGCTCAATTCCGCGTCACCAAAAGCCGCCAGCCAAGCCCCATCCAGCCGCCCCGCCTCTGCGCCGCTGGCCGACCACTCCACCGGCACCTCCGGCGCGGCCTCGATCGGCAGCTCTGTGCGCGGCGGCGCAGTCGCACAACCCGCCAGCCCCAGAACCATCACCATGCCCGCCAGAATTCGCATAAGAGTGATCCTACCCGAAGCGGGCTACTTCGCAATCCCGCCGCTCACTCGCCTTGCGGGCGCGGTCGCAGGGTCGGGAAGAGGATGGTGTCGCGGATGTTCGCGGCGCTGGTCAGCAGGATGCAGAGGCGGTCGATGCCGACGCCCATGCCGCCCGCCGGGGGCATCCCGTGCTCCAGCGCGACCAGAAAATCGTTGTCGAGCTTCTGCACTTCCTCGCCGACCTGCGCTTCAAGAATCTGCCGCTGCACGATCGGGTCGTTCTGCTCGGTGTAGGCGGGGGCAATCTCCTGACCGTTAATACACAGCTCGAAGACCTCAACGCAATCTGGGTCATCCTCGGCCACCTTGGCCAGCGGCACCAGCTCCTTGAGCACATGGGTGACGAAGGTGGGCTGCACGAGGTTGGGCTCGACCAGTTTCTCAAACACGTTATTCGACACCTCGAAATCCTCGTTCTCGGGGTCGACCTCGATGCCCAGCTCGCCGCAGCGTGCCAGCTTTTCGGCCTTGCTGCGGCTGAACCACTCGGGGTCGCCGCTGGCCTCGATCACCAAGTCCTTGTAACGCGCCTCGCGCCACTCGCCATCGAGGTCGATGACCTCCTCGCTGCCCGCACGGGCGATTTGCCGCGTGCCGATCACGGCGTCGCAAACGTGCTGCACCAGCCCGCGAATGATGCGCATCATGGAACGGTAATCTCCATACGCCTCATAGAGTTCCAACATCGTAAACTCCGGGTTGTGACGCCGACTCAACCCCTCGTTGCGAAAGACGCGCCCAATCTCAAACACGCGATCCAGCCCGCCCACCAGCAGGCGCTTCAGCGGCAACTCCAGCGCGATTCGCAGGAAGAAATCGCAGTCCAGCGCATTGAACTTCGTCACAAAAGGACGTGCCGCCGCGCCGCCGGCCACCGCCTGCAGGGTCGGGGTCTCGACCTCCTCGAACTCGCGCTCCCACAAATACTTACGTATCTCGCGGATGACCGCATGACGCATCCGAAAACGCGCCCGGCTGCTGGGGTTTGACACCAGATCGAGGTAGCGCTGCCGATAAATCTGCTCGGCGTCGCTCATCCCGTGAAACTTCTCGGGCAGCGGGCGCAGCGCCTTGC
This sequence comes from uncultured Opitutales bacterium, assembly GCA_964420355.1. Taxonomy (GTDB): domain Bacteria; phylum Verrucomicrobiota; class Verrucomicrobiia; order Opitutales; family JABSRG01; genus CAYQTM01. Next base: position 2,531 of record CAYQTM010000177.1, on the reverse strand, counting down.
TCACGATCTGCCAGCGCTCGACCCGCACCGTAATTTCCCCCGTCTTGGTCTTGAAAAGCGGCCCCTCGGCACCGATGAAATCGCCGAGGTCGAGCAGCTTTTTGAAGACCTCGTTATACTCACCCTCTGGCAGATTGTCGCGCGTGATGTAGAGCTGAATCTGACCCTCGCGATCCTGAATCTTCACAAAACTGGCCTTGCCCATCACGCGAAACACCATCACGCGCCCGGCCACCGAGACGCGCGGCTGCTCCATCGCCTCGACCTCCTCGGGGCTGGCCTCGGTGCCCGGCTCGCGATAGGCGGCCACCGCCTGCGCCGAGCTGTGCGTCTGCGCGAAGTTCTGGCGAAAGGGATCGATCCCGCGCGCCCGCAGGTCGTCCAGCTTCTGCCGCCGGACGGCCATCAGGTCGTGGGTGTCGACGGCCTCGCCGCCTCCATTGGACTGTGTAGGCTCACTCATCAAGCCACCACATCCTGTCGAAACGCCTCGGAAGCGCAACGGCAAAAAACGCCTGAGGCTGCCGCATTAAATGTTGGCCTCATCGGAGCTTTGAAGCCCGAAAGTGTGCAAGAGGCTTGTCGCCGGGCGCACGGTGGCTCAAGATGCGGCCATGTCCTTGACCCAACGCGCACTGAAGCGATCGCTCTGGGTGGACGCCCTGATGGCGCGCCTGATCGGGATCGGTGGCATCGCCGTGATCGCGGTGGTCTTTGCGCTGTTCATTTTTATTTTGATGCAGGTGGTGCCGCTCTTCGCGCCCGCCAGTGTGCGCCCGTTGGCCGAGGCGAGGCTGCCTGAGGGCGCGTTCGAGGCGGTGGCGCTGCACCCGGATCGGGCGCGGGCGGCTTTTTTCGAGCCGGGCGGGCGGATGCTGGTGGTCGATGCGGCAAGTGGTGAGGTCGTGGCCGAGCGTCGCGCCACGGAAGCCAGCGCGGTCTGGGCAGGGCAGGGCAGGGTGGCTTGGGCGAGCGCGGGCGAGGTGAGGGTTTTCAGGCTGACTTGGCGCGAGGGGCTGCCGGTGTTGGAGACCGAGTTGGCCGTGCCTTTAAAGGGCGAGATCGCCCGGCTCAATCTGGCCTTTGGCGAGCAGACGGCCATCCTTGCCGCAGTCGACGAGGGCGGTCAGGCGACTGCCCTGCGGCTCAAGCGCCCGGCGACCCCTTTTACCGAGGGCACTTTTGAAGTGGTGGACACCGCGCCGCTGCCGGGCGACTTTGTCGAAGTGCTCCCGAGTCTGACCGGGCGCGGCGTCATCGCGCGGGCGATGGATGGGGAGGTGACGTTCTGGCGTTTTAATGAGAGCGGATTATCAAAAGCCCAGAGCGTGACGCACCTGCGCGAAGGCGAGCCATTCATGGGCTTGCTGGCGGGCGGCGCGACGCTATTGATGGCGGATTCGCCGCAGCAAGTTGGCGTTTGGGTCTTGGCGGTCGATGCGACGACGGGCGAGGCACGCTTCGTCCGCGCACGGCACTTCGAGCGCCTGTCGCCGCAGGTGGCCAGCTTCGCAGCCAGCCCTGCCGACCGCTCCTTTCTGCTGGCCGAGGGCGGCACCGTGCGGCTGCTCCACAGCACTAGCAACCGCCTGCGCTGGCGCGAGGGTATCGGCTTTGCGCCCACGCTCAGCGCGATCAGCCCGAATCGCGACCGCCTGCTGCTGGCGCGGGCGGACGGGCCGCTGCGGCTCTTTGCCCTGCGTGATCCCCACGCCGAGGCCAGCCCCACAACGCTGCTTGGCGCGGTGCATTACGAGGGGCGTGCCGCGCCCAGCATCGAGTGGCAGCCCAACGCGGGCGGCGGCGCGGGCGAGCCCAAGTTCTCGCTGCTGCCCCTGCTCTTTGGGTCGCTCAAGGGCACGCTCTTTGCCCTCGCCTACGCCGCTCCGCTCGCGCTGCTGGCCGCCATCTACTCCTCGCAGTTCCTCGATCCGCGCCTGCGCGACGCCATCCGCCCCCTGATCGAGCTGATGGCCACCTTCCCGACCGTCGTGCTGGGCTTTCTCGCCGCGCTCTGGGTGGCGCCACTGCTGGAGGCGCGGCTGCCGGGCTTGCTGCTGACGGGCTTGACCTTGCCGCTGGTCGCCGTGGCGGTGGGTGCTGGGTTTTCGCGACTGCCCGCGCGGCTGCGGGCGCGGGTGCATCCGGGCTACGAGCTCTTCTTTCTGCTGCCGCTGCTCCTGCTGATCGCCGCCCTCTGCTGGCAGCTCAATCCCCTCCTCGAACGCCTTTTCTTCACCGTGCAGACCCCGGCGGGCGCGGTGGCCGACTTCCCCCTCTGGTGGCGACAGTGGAGCGGCGGCAATTTCGCCCAGCAAAACGCGCTGGTGGTGGGCTTCGTGCTCGGCATGGCGGTGATTCCCTTCATTTTTACGCTGGCCGAGGAAGCGTTTTCCAGCGTGCCGCGCGAGATGGTGTCGGGCAGTCTGGCGCTCGGGGCGAGCCGCTGGCAGACGGTCTGGCGGGTGGTCGTCCCCTCGGCGGCACCGGGGGTCATCTCGGCGCTCATCATCGGCGCGGGGCGGGCGGTC
>CAYQTM010000176.1:0-4704 GCA_964420355.1 uncultured Opitutales bacterium | reverse complement strand
GCGGCGCGACCACCTCGAAGGCGCACACCGCGGTCAAGCTGGCGCCCGAATACAGCGGGCCGGTGGTGCACGTGCCCGACGCCTCGCTGGTGGTGGGTCTCTGCAATAAACTCAAGAATCCCAAACTGCGCGAAGATTATCGTAAAGAGCTGGAGGCGCAGCACGAAAAAGAGCGCCAGAAGCACGCCGCTGGCGGCCAAAAGGCGCGCTACATCACGATCGACGAGGCACGCTCCAAGGCACCGCAATACGACTGGGCGAGCCTCGACATTCCGCAGCCCGAGACGCTGGAGCAGCAGGTGTTCAACAACCTGCCCGCCGCCGAGGTGGTCGAGTATTTCGACTGGTCGCCCTTCTTCCACGCCTGGGAGATGCGCGGCTCCTTCCCACGCATCCTCGAGCACAGGGAGCGCGGCGAGGAAGCCACCAAGCTCTACGGCGACGCGCGCCGCATCCTCGACGACCTGATCGAGAACGAGCGCGTCAACCTGCGCGCCATCTGCCAGTTCTGGCCGGCCAACGCGGTGGGCGATGATGTCGAGGTTTACAACGGCTCGGGCGACGACCCGCTCGCCACCTTCCGCTTCCTGCGCCAGCAAAAAGAGAAGGAGGGCGACGACCCCTACTTCTGTCTGGCCGACTTCGTCGCGCCCAAGAGCAGCGGCAAGCGCGACTACCTCGGCGGCTTCGCCGTCACCGCGGGCAAGGAGGTCGAGGACTACGCCAAGACTTACAAGGACAAGAACGACGACTACACCGCGATCATGATTCAGGCGCTGGCCGACCGCTTCGCCGAGGCGCTGGCCGAATACTGCCACAAGATGATGCGCGACCAGTGGGGCTATGGCAAGGACGAGCCCTTCAAGTTTGGCGAACGGCTGAGCGTCGAGGACAACCGCACCGTCCACCCGCACGTCGAGTGGATGGTCAAGGAGCGCTACCGAGGCGTGCGCCCGGCGGCGGGCTACCCGGCCTGCCCCGACCACACCGAAAAGCAGACCCTCTGGGAAGTGCTCGGGGTGGAAGCGGCCACCGGCATCAGCCTGACCAGCAGCTACGCGATGAACCCGCCCGCCTCGGTCAGTGGCCTCTACTTCGGTGCCCCTGAAAGCCGCTACTTCGGCGTCGGGCGCATCACCGACGACCAGCTCACCGACTACGCCCGCCGCAAGGGCATGTCCGAAGAAACCGCCCGCAAGTGGCTCGCCCCCAATCTGGCGGGGTAGAGCCACGGTGCATCCGTTCCGCCTGAGGTAGTCTGCCGAAGCGGCGCAGTGCCTTCGATTTCGCGTTCAGTCCCAGACTTGACGCCCAGACTGAAAAGTTCGATTATAGCTACAATGAACGCGGTTGAAATTATCGAAGAAATCAAGCGCCTGCCCGAGGACGAGCGCGGCAAAGTCATTGCGTTCATCAAGGAGATTCCCAACGAGACAACCCTCGAGGCCATGCGGGCACCCGTGGACGAGGAGCGCAGCTTTAAAAACTCTGCCGAACTTTTCAAAGCGCTCGACTCCGAAAGCTAAAGATTCACGATAAACGGCAGTTTCGCAAGGATTACAGAAGCTTAAATCTTCGGGTAAAGACTTGTCGAAGCTGGCGGCTGTTATCGACAGGCTTGCCGCCGAAGAACTGCTGCCGCCGCACAATTTTGATCATGCCATTGTTGGCAACTACAACAGGCACCGCGAATGCCACATCGATCCTGACTGGCTTCTTATCTACAAGATCGACCGACCGTATTTAATCCTTGTCCGCACTGGGTCACATTCTGCGCTATTCGGCTGATTGGTGGGGCTGAAACAGTAGCCTTTTGCCCCGCAAGCAGTTAGTCCGCTCTTTATCCGGCTATCCTCGCTGCGTACAAGCGGGGTGAAATAATTCAGCGATTTTATTGGTAAAAAGGGTCGAATTAGGACACTTTTCCTGAATCTTGCTGTATCGCTGATTATGCTGCGCCGCTTACGCAACGCCTTTTTCGCCGGGTTGATCCTGATTTTGCCAATCGGGGTGACTTTGCTGGTGATTAATTTTGTCTTCAACAGGGTGGGCAAGCCGGTCAGTGGGGTGTTCTTCCCCTGGCTGCACGATCTGCTGCCCGATGAGGCAGTGCTGGCACAGTGGATTGCCATGCAGTTCAGCTACTTGGTGGCCGTGCTGCTGGTGGTGCTGCTGATCGTGGGGATCGGTTTTTTGTCCAACTACGTCTTGGGCAAGATGGTGGTGCAGCTCGGCGAGCAGATTCTGTATCGGGTGCCCTTCGTCAACACGGTTTATAAGACGGTGAAGCAGATTGTGGACACCTTTGCATCGCAGGAGAAGGCGGTGTTTCAAGAGGTGGTGCTCATCCAATACCCGCGCGAAGGATTGTGGGCGATTGGGTTCCTAACGAGCAAAGGCAAAGGGGAAATTCAGTATAAGACACCCAAGCCGGTGGCCAATGTCTTCGTGCCGACCACACCCAACCCGACCAGCGGCTTTCTGCTGATGGTGCCGGTCGACGAGATTGTGTCGCTGGATATGCCGATTGGCGACGGGATGAAGTTGATCATTTCGGGTGGCGCGGTGGTGCCGCCCTTTGTGGGCAAGACGGGCGTCGCCGGGGGCACGGCATCGGGGCCCGGGGTGGTGGCGCAGGTTGAGGTGCCGGTGCGGGAGATCGAGCCACGGACGCGATGAGCGCGCCCAAGTTTTCGACCGAGGCAGTAGTGCTCGATCGCGCCGAGCATGGCGAGCACTTTTTGAAGCTGTCGGTGCTGTCGCCCGAGGAAGGGCTGCTGGTGTGCCTGCGGCGGATGAGCCGGAAGCAGCCGGGCACGCAGCCGGACTTGTTCGACGAGCTGGCGCTGGACTTGGAGCGCAAGGGCGGCGGTGGCCCAGCTTTCGTGCGCGAGGTGGAGATTTTGCGGCGGCGCGAGGCCATCGGGCAGAGCTATCGGGCGCTGGAGGCGGCGGGTGCCCTCAGCCGCGTCGTGCTGCGCAACGCTGTCCACATCGAAGATCTGCCCAGCCTGCACGCGCTGGTGGTGCGGGCGCTCGACTGCTGGGCGCACGGCGAACCGCCGCAGGCGGTGCTGCTCAAGACGCTCTTTTTGCTCGTGCGCAGCGAGGGCTACCCCGTTGCCGAAGACTGGCTGCCCCGCCTCGAACCCGATCTGCGCGAGGCGGCCGTCACCACGCTTCAGACTCCGCTTAAGGACTTGCAAATTGACCCCAAAATGCAAAAAAGCCTCGCACAATCCTTCGAAGACTGGATGCGCCACAACACCGACTTTATCCTGTAAGCCCTACGTTTGATTTTTCTCACGCAGAGAGTCGGAGTGGCGGAGAGTTGATGTGGACTCACGCCAAGACGCAAAGTCGCAAAGATTTTTGAACTACGAATCTCACCAATCCTACGAATCTTTTTTCTGTGTCAGGCATCCAATTGTCAGTCGCCGATATTATGACCCAACTTTGTATCGGCTCTTTGGGTCTTGGCGTGAGGTCAATCAATCGCGGTCAGGCTTCGCGGTCAGGCTTCGCGTTGTTTGCGTTCGATGAGTGCGGAGGCGAGGATGGAGCCTTCGTAGAGGGCGTAGAGGGGGCCGGCCAGCACGAAGAGGGTGATGGGGTCGCCGCCGGGGGTGATGAGCGCCGAGGCGATCAGGATCGCTACCACCGCGATGCGGCGGCCTTGGCGGAGCGATTGCGCGCTCAGCACGCCGAGGTAGGTCAGGGCGACGATCACCAGCGGGAATTGGAAGGCCAGCCCCAGCAGCAGGATCAGCCAGAAGACCATGCTGTAATAGTTGGCCACCCGCCAAATGATCTCCCAGCCAAAGAACATGTTGAGCTTGATCGACACGCTGATCGCCGCCGGGAGCACCAGAAAATAGGCCAGCGCCGCGCCCGCCAGAAAGAGCATCATACAGGTCATGCTCATGGGGATGAGCAGGCGCGCCTCCTTCTCGGTCAGGGCGGGTGCGACGAAGCGTCCCAGAAAATACAAGCCGAACGGAAACGCCACCGTGAACCCACCCAGAAAGGCAAGCTGGATGATCGCCGTGAAGGCATCGACCATCGAGGTGGTCACCAGTTGCTCGGGCGGCACATCAAAGCGCAGAAAAGCGGAGTTGAGCGGGTGCATCACCAGCCGATTGACCGGGTGAATAAACACCGCCACCAGCATGATGCCCACGATAAAGGCCAGCAGGCAGCGCAGGATGACAAAGCGCAGCTCCTCCAGATGATCGAGGAAGGTCATCTCGCTGCCACCGCCAAGCAAAGGCTGAACCTCGCCCTCGGGCGGGGTGGACTGCTCATCGGGCGCAGGTGGTTGTTTGGCTTCAGACATGGCTCAATCCAACATTAAGCAGACCCGCCGCGAAATCGCCATGCAAAACTCGCGAAGGATCGGGGCGTTTTTGGGGCATCGGCGGGCTACAGTTTTTCACGGAGGAAGGGTGCGGTGGGGCTGTTGGGGGTTTGGGCGAGGGCTTCGGGAGTGCCCTGGAAGGTGATCTGGCCGCCGTGTTCGCCGCCGCCCGGCCCGATCTCCAAGAGGTAGTCGGCCTCGGCGAGGATTTCGAGGTTGTGCTCGATGACGATGACGGTGTGCCCCTGATCGACCAGCCGGTGCAGCAGGTGGATCAGCTTTTCGCAGTCGCTGAGGTGCAGGCCGATGGTCGGTTCTTCGAGAATGTAGAGGTTGCGCGGGCTGGT
>CAYQTM010000175.1:577-4716 GCA_964420355.1 uncultured Opitutales bacterium | reverse complement strand
CCGTCGGCGGCACGGAGTGAGCGAGGAGCGAGCGAACGGAATTGACCACAAGCGACTGGTTAGATCAGTTCGTTCAGCCGCTCCTCGGGTATGGTTTGTCGGTTGTCTGTGGAAATCGCAGGAACTCTCCATTCTTTGTCGCACTCAAAGCATCTGAAGGTATTCCACGGGTGGACAATGATTTCGTTTTTGAGTCGGTGTTCAGTGGGAATAAGGATTCGCTTTTCTTTTTTCATTTTCATCTTACACGACGGGCATGAAACCGAATTCGTGCGCTTGAGAATGATGATGAACATCAGCACTGGCAGGCAGAAAAAAACTCCCAATATGTATGGCAACGCTCCTTCACCAAGGAGACGCCCCCAAAAGGCTAATCCGATCGCTGACAGGAATACCAAAAGCAGATATCCCATCGACTTGAGATGATAGTGAGGAATCTCAGGAACTGCTTCTGCTTTTCTGTATTCTTTCATCTAACAAGTCGGATTGCTACACTTATTCACTGACAAGCCCTTAGTCGAGGATGTTGAGGAAGTTGCCCTGGAAGCGGATTTCGCCCTGGCGTTCGATGATGACGGTGTCGGTTTCGCCGTCCCACGTCCAGAGCTCGCCGGTGAGGGTGAACTGGTTGCCCCGAATGCGGATGCTGTCCGAGCCGGTGGCGCGGTTTTCGCTGAGGTAGAAGGTGGCCTGCGGTGCCTCGATCTCGGTCTGCACGATCAGCCCGGCCCCCGGCTGAAAGACCCGCAGGCGCATCCCGACCACATCGATTTCGTCTTCATTCACAAAGAGGCCGCGCCGCCCTTCCAGCAGCCAGTTCAGCCAGCCATCCTCGCCGTAGCGCGGCAGGCGAAAGTTGCGCACAGCGTCCTCGGGGGTCATCTGTGCGCGCAGCCCCAGCCCGAACATCAGGCAGCAGAGCAGGCAGAGCACGGCGCGTCGCATGAGCACAGCCTAGCCCGTGCCCGGCGCGGGTCAATCCCGCACTACTCTTCCGGCTCTTCGATCTTCGGCCCGTCCTCGGTCACATCCGAGAAGACGCCGCCGCGCTCGACCTTCTTGCGGCGCCCGGCCTCGAACTGGCGCTGTCCCTCGACCGAGAAGCGTGTGAAGGGCACGGCCATCAGGCGGTCTTTCTTGATCGCCTGGCCGGTCTGCTCGCAGATGCCGTAGGTGCCGTCGAAGATACGCTTGATCGCTTCCTCGATCTCGTAGAGCGCGTCCTGCTCGTTGGAAACGAGGCTCAGGGCGAAGTCGCGGTCGAAGGCGTCGGTGCCGGCGTCGGCCTGGTGCTGCCCGTAGCCGGAGAGGTCGCCCGAGTCCTCCTTGCTGCTGCGGTGCAAGCGCTCCTGAGTGTGCTCGGTCAGCTCCTCGCGGACGTGGTCGCGCAGCTCGGCGAGGGCGCGGTAGTATTTGATAAATTTCGTGGGCACCTTGGCCTCTTCGGCGGCTCGGGCGGGCGAGGCGCTTTCGTCGGGATTATACCCGAGGATGTCGGCCAGCGAGGCCGCGCCATAGGAGCGGTTTTCGACCGGCGCATCGGCGGCGACCACCTTTTTCTGCTCGGCAACCTTTCTGGCGGGCTTCTCCTCGGACTTCAGGTCTTCGAGCGTGCGCCCGCCTTCTTTGCGCTCTTTCAGCACCTCGCGCACCTCGTCGAGCGAGAAGACGACCGGCGTGTTCTTGGTCTTCTTGATCTTGAAGACGGCGGGCGTGTCTTTGCGGCTCTTGCTGGCGCGGCGGGTCGGTGGAATGGGTGCGGCAGTGGCGGACATTTCGGACTCCTGAGCTTTGGATGTTGCCGGTGCCTTCTTGGCGCTCGGCTTTTTAGTGGATTCCTTGCCAGTCGACTTGGCCGCCGCTTTCTTGACTGCTCCTTGCTTCACCGCAGCCTTCTTTGGCGCGGTTTTTTTGGCAGCAGCCTTCTTGGGAGCCGCTTTCTTCGCGGGCGCCTTCTTGGGAGCTGTCTTGCTCGCGGCCTTCTTGGCAGCTTTTTTGGCGGTGGTTTTCTTCGCGGCTTTTTTCTGAGACGATTTTTTCACTTCGGGTAAACTTTCGATTCTGGCGCGGCGGCCAGTGGGTTAACTTTTATAAAGAGGCAGGCTGCTCAAATTGGCGGTTTTTTCAATGCGGTGCTCACTTTTTCATCCGCTGGAGCGCCTCGGCACAGCGCGGCGAGACCGCTCCCCAGTCCTCGGTTTCGACCAGCTCGGGCACCCAGCGCCAGGTGCGCGGGCAGCGGACGCCGTCGGCGTGGGCGGCTTCAACCGCAAGCGGCGCGCCAGCTTTGTCCTCAAGCGAGACCTGCGAGACCACATACAGTTCCTCCAGCGAGGCTCCATACTTCTCCAGCAGCGCGAAATCCGGGTCGTCGAGATCACCCGTGATGCTCACTTTGGCGTCGAGCGACTCGCCGATCACTTTCTCCTGACGCAGCTTTTCGAGCTTTTCGTTGAGGTGCTGCTCGCCGATTTGCAGCAGGCGGTCGACCTCCTCGGCCACCTCGCCCTGACGCCAGTCCTCGGGCGCGCTCGGCCAAGGCTCCAGCGCCACCAGCGACTCCGAGAAGTCGGCATCGGCGGTGTAGTGCGCCCAGGCCTCGTCGGCGGTGAAGGGTGCCATCGGGGCGAGCATCCGCGCCAACGCGCGGAAAATCAGGTCGATCGCCGTCTGCGAGGAGCGCCGCTTGGGATCGGTCGGCGCCAGCGTGTAGAGGCGATCCTTGAGAATCTTGTGATAGGTCGCCGAAAGGGTCGTCGTGACGAAATTGATCAGCAACTGGTAGGCGCGGTGGAACTCGTAGGCGTCGCAGGCCGCGGTCACGGCGTCGATCACCCCGGCGGTCTTGGCCAGCGCCCACTTGTCGAGCGCATCGAGGTCGCGCACCGGCACGGCGTCGCTCGCGCGGTCGAAATCGTAGAGCACGCCGAGCTGGTAGCGCAGGGTATTGCGCAGGGTGCGGTAGGCGTTCGCCACGTTTTTAATCGAGGCATCGGACACCGGGATGTCCCCGCGAAAGTCTTGCGAGCAGAAGAAAAAGCGCACCACATCGGCGCCAAACTGGCTCACATAGCTGTCGGAGGTCTGCGGCTTGCTGCGCGAGCCGTCGCTCTTGGAAATCTTCCGCCCATCCTCGCGCACGATGTAACCGTGGGTGACAATCTGCGTGTAGGGCGCGCCGTCGTCGCAGATCACCCCCGTCCAGAGCGAGGACTGGAACCAGCCGCGATGCTGGTCGCTGCCTTCCAGATAGAGGTCGACCGGCCAGGACAGCTCGGGGTGGGCGCGTACCACCGCGCGGTGGCTGGTGCCCGAGTCGATCCACACATCGAGCGTGTCGCGGCGGCACTGCAAGGCGCTGGCCTCCCACCCGGCGGGCAGGTCGATGCCCGCGAGCAGCTCGGCGGGCGTCTGCGCCCACCAGATGTCGGTGCCTTGCTCGCGCACCTTGGCCGCGATGCCCCGCACCACCGAGGCGTCGAGATAATCGTGCCCCTCGGCGTCGAAAAAGGCGGGAATCGGCACACCCCAGGCGCGCTGGCGGCTGATGCACCAGTCCGGGCGACTCTGCACCGCCCCGCGAATCCGGTTTTCGCCATATTTCGGGATGAATTCCACCCCGTCGAGCGCCTCCAGACAACGCCCGCGCGCGTTATCGGCGTCCAGCGCGACAAACCACTGATCCATCGCGCGAAAAATCACCGGGGTCTTCGAGCGCCAGCAGAAGGGGTATTGGTGCTCGTAGCGCTCCATTTTCAGCAGCACCCCGCGCGCTTCCAGCATCTGGAGCACGCCCTTGTTGGCCGGTGAGCGCCCCTCGGTTTCGAGGCAGCTCAGGCCAACCAGCTCGGCGGGCACCTGCCCGTCGTTCACAAAGTTGCCGTCATCGCCCACCGGATTGTAGATCTCCAGCCCGTATTTCAGCCCCGTTTGGTAGTCCTCGATGCCATGCCCCGGCGCCGTGTGCACCAGCCCCGTGCCGCTCTCGGTGGTGACGTATTCCGCCAGCAACAGCGGACTCTCGCGGTCGATAAAGGGGTGCCGCGCCTTCAGCCCGTCCAGCGTCTCGCCCTTGAAGCTGCCGCTCGTTTGCGCGCCTTCAAAGCCGCACTTCTCGATCACCTTCTGCGCCAGCTCGG